>CAZVAO010000058.1:0-14595 GCA_964625175.1 uncultured Clostridiaceae bacterium | reverse complement strand
AGGGACAGGCCTTAGCGATTATTTGATTAGAGATATATATTTTTAAAAAACCCATAAATACCGACTGCACATTATTTGAGTTGCTAGCTGTCTCGGCTATATGATAATTATCGCTGGAACCACCCTTTCCAGTGTCATGCAGACTATTGATTATGCCCACACTGGAACTTTTGAGAATGGGGTCAGAATGATTGGCGATGCCGCTTGGTCTTATGGCTCAGAAGAAGAGCTTGTCATTTGTCTTGATTATTCATATTCATACCGGGTACAAATAATTGAAAATCAATAACTGGAACCCGGTACAAATAATTAATCTTATTAAAATTGTAAAATAATATATAAATATAGTATAATATGGTAAATTAGATTGAAGGTTGAGGGGTGTAGTTGGCGAAGAAGAGAAGGAAGAGGAGTGAGTCTGGTTACTATCATGTAGTATTGAAAGGGAACAAGGGTGATCAGATATTCAGGCATGAGAGGCAAAAAGTGTTTCTGTTTGAGAATCTGAAAAACCATGAGGATGTGTTGGAAGTCACAAGCTGGTGCGTGATGGACAACCACGTACATTTGATCGTTATCGTTGATTATGAGGAGATCAGCAAGGTCTTTCACCGGGTCAATCTTAGATTTGCCAAAAGGGACAACTGGATTAATCAAGTATCCGGACATGTCTTTCAAAGCCGTTTTTGGAGTGACCCAATTGATTCTGAAGACTATTTACTGCGGGCAATTCGTTATATTCACAACAATCCTGTAAAGGCAGGCTTAGTTGAGCACCCCCATGAATGGGAGTGGAGCAGTTACAGCAAATATCGAGAAGGCGACTGTACAACGGCAATGCGTTATGCCTATGATTTAATTGGAGGCTCCCGGCGGTGTATAGAGCGATTTCATGGGAACACGGATCCAGCATTCAAACTGCGTGACATATCAGCGGATGTGGAGCTGATGAAAAACCTGTATTTTGATTATGTCAAAAGCACACTGTGTTCACGCTATGGGATTAAAGAATGGAGGAAAGATGCCGTATGTCGAGGGGCTCTTATTGAGGCAGTCAGGTGGTTAACTGACTATGGGGGTTTCTCAATTATGGAAATCGCGTACAGACTCGGTGAGACTTATTCTAAGGTGCAGGGTATTCAGAAGATAATCCGCGAGTGATTCATGCAATTGTGATACCGGGTATGAATTATTGAAATACAATCGTTAGAACCCGGTATCAATGATATTGGTGCAAAAAACCCCGCCCGATTACCGAGCGGGGTTGATGTGATTGGCTAAAGGTAAAATGTCTCATGCGGTTGGGTAACATGAGCTTTCAGCAAGTGGACATCACGTTCTGCGTCATGCTGAATCAAGCGATTGCTGTGGTTAAAGTGAATCAAATTGAGTTGGCAATCACCCAGTCGAATTTTACCTTGCTCGATAAAAGTAAGAATTTGCTCCACAGTGGGGTGGGGGATGCTGCTGATATCGCGACCGCTGAGTGCTGGTAATTCCTCATGATTGTAGAAAGTAGCGTCGAAAAACACAAACTGGCACTGAGCAAGCATCGCATTGAGTGTGGGGACAAAACTGCCTAAGCGGTCGAGGTCTGGCAAATAGAACAGTTTGCGGTTATTTTCGGTAATTAAGAATCCCACAGTATCGGCATATTCATTGCGATGGCTAACCGGAATCGCTGTGACTTTAAGGCTCTGTGTGAGGTGGGCTGGGGTATAATATTCTAGGTAGTGTAGTTCAATATTTTCATTGGTTACTAAATCGCGCCACGGTGCGTTTGCTTGCAAAAAACTGGCCATTTGGGGGGTGACATAAACAGGGTGCTTGTGGCTGTTGAGGGCTTCCTTTCCTAAATACATTAGACCCGTATAATGACCGATATGGGCATGCGTCAAGAGAGTTGCATCGGGTAGATATTGGGGACTTTTCGTCATTTCCTGCCAGCGATCAAGCTGCTCAGGAAGGGCAGGGGTCGCATCTAAAAGGAAACGGCCACCATCTGCCGACGTTATCCCCAAACACGCCGGTAAACGCCGTTGTGTGGGGTCATGGCGAGCCTTAGTACAGTGAATGCATGAACAACCCACTTGGGGGCAGCCCGCATCTTGTGCGATTCCTAAAACATCAATCCGCATCATAATCACCTCGAGTATATGTTAATTCCATCCTATCAGAAACAAGCAGCTTATACAATGATTATTCACAGCAAAGGGAAGAATTACGAACAAGAGCCACCGCCGCTTTTCAATTCCATTAGCCACGAATGATGATTGGTGTAACATCGCAAATCACGCTCAAAATAGCACTATATGATATAACGCCTTCGGAGAAACCCCTCATCAGCAATGAAGGGGACAGTAATCAAACTTACACAATCGCTAAATGATTGTTTAGCCATAGCTTGACTATCGCTTGGTAGGGAATATACTCATCCGAACCCCGAACCCCGAACCCCGAACCCCGAACCCCGAACCCCGAACCCCGAACCCCTAGCCTTTAACCATAGACCAACTGACCACCTGCTCTGGATGCGTTGCAAGATTCTCACGTCGCGGTTCCCTCTCCTCAGAATGACAGCGTGCATGGGGGAAGGTTGTTTGCGCACTTCACCTGACCATTCTTTGGGCTCTTTGTATTCTTTGTATCAGCAACAGCGGGGCATCAAACTTCATTGAAAGCTATACTTTCGCCATCACGCCGCCAATCGAATCTGATGAAATTTGACTCTTCTGCAGGGATAGAAACGTTTTTAGCGAAATTATAAATGCCAGTTAAAGTATTATATAGAGAAGAGGGTTTTTTATGTTTAATTATCAGAAGCGTGTTGCCGATCTACAGGCCCTAGCGAAAGAACGCGGGATTGATTATGTGGTAATCGCACCGGGCGCAAATTTAATTTATTTTACAGGACTTGACCAGCATATGAGTGAACGACCAATGATGGTGATTCTCCCCGCTGAAGGAGATGCACTTGTGTACTGTCCGTCATTCGAAGCCAGTAAGAACATGCGTGTGATGGGAATTAATAAGAGTATCACCTATACCGATGAAGAGGGTCCCTATGAAACGGTTAAGCGGTGGGTCAAAGAAGAGCAGATTTGTGACAAGGCTGTATTCGCATTTGAATATCGTGCAGCCCGCCTGTTGGAATATGATGTTGTGCGCCAGGCCCTACCAGAATGCGAGTTAGTTGATGCACGGGGTCTAATGGCAGAGCTACGTATGTGCAAAGATAGTGAAGAGTTAAGCTATATGCAAAAGGCTGCCGACTTATCCGATATCATGATGCAGGCTATGCGCGACGCCCTTAAGCCAGGTGTTAAAGAGAGTGATGTCAGAGCCGCCGGATTAGCTGCCTTAGCAGAAGTCTCTCCCGGATGCCAAGGATTTATGTCAGTTGCTTCCGGTAACAAAGCGTCTGATCCGCATGCCGTTGGGGCAGATCGCGTGATTGAGTCTGGCGATTATGTGGTGATTGATATGGGTGCACGCTATCAGAATTATCCTTCCGATATTACACGCACCTTCCCGTGTGGTGAAATCACCGATGAGATGCGTAAGATTTATGAAGTTGTAAAACAAGCAAATGCTGCCGGTAAAGCTGCCGTTCGTCCAGGGATGACCTGTCAAGAAGTGGATCGCATCACCCGCAAAGTGATCGTAGATGCTGGATATGGCGAATACTTTACCCATCGTACTGGACATGGGCTAGGCCTAGAAATTCATGAGGAACCTTATATCGTTGAAGGGAACGAGACGGTAATCCGCGAGGGAATGGTCTTTACGGTCGAACCAGGCATCTATCTACCCGGAGTTGGTGGGGTGCGAATTGAGGACGACGTGGTCGTGACCAAGGATGGGTGTTATAGCCTTACTAATTTCCATCGCAACCTCACCTGGTCTTAGAGTTCCATAATTGAGTAATTTCGCCGTTACCACACAAAATCCTCATTCGAAATACTGAAGTATTCCATCATTTCAGATTTTGCTAGTGCCTTGAACTTACTTCAATTTTGAAACTCTAAACGATATTGTCGAAACTCTAACTACTTAGATATTTGCTACTTAAAATCGGTAGTTAAAAAACGACATTCCAATACTGGGCTTCAATTTAAGTAAGAGCATATAAACAGCTACTTTTGCAAAATAAGTATAAAAAAAGAGAGAAGCATCGCATTGATTTGAGGTGCGCTGCTTCTTGATATCTGTAGGTTTACTCATCTCTTAATTATAAAAAGGAGACAAATATGAATAAGAAAAGAATAGTTGCTTTGCAGGAAATTCTGCAACGAGAGCAGCTTGACGGCGCTCTCTATGGTGTCAGCGGTAATATGTATTATCTGCTGGATGATCCTGCCTTCACCTTCCAACGCACACCCCAGACAGGGGGAGGAGACGCGACACCACAGGCCTTTTTCAATAATAAAACGGATGCCGTCTTGTATGTTCCCGCACTGGGTGAGCCCCTTCTGATTGCGACCCACAGTCGAAAGGATTCGTTTAAGCATACCGAAATCAAAAAGATTTTCTGCTTCTATGATCGACTTCACCGCCATCTCCATCCCTATTTGACGGGGAATCGTATAGCAGTCGGACTGGCCTGTCAAACTCACTTAAGAGAAATGATTGCCGAAATCGATTCAACGATTGAGACGGTGGCAGGGGAAGCCTTCGTTGAATCCTTAAGGGCCATTAAAGATGATCAGGAAATTAAGCTACTAAGAGAGCTTGCTAAACTCACAGATTATGCGATGGGCGAGGTCACAAAACAGCTTAAGGCTGGGATTAGCCAATACGAAATTGGCGACCTCATTGCCAGCATTGGCAGAGAACGGGGCGCTAGCGAACTGCCTTTCTTCCCGAACGCACTCTTTACCAAAACGGGCCATCCGACGGCTCAAGTTCGAGGATCCTACAATAAGACCTGGCCGCTGGAGGAGAATACCGCTATCGCCTTTGATTTCGGCTATGTGATGAATGGCTACTGTTCCGATTTTGGACGATCCTTCTACTACGGCAAAGCTTCAGACCGCATCAAAAACGCCTATGTTGCTCTGCAAGCCGCTCAGGTTCAGGTGATTGAAACCATTAAACCAGGAGACCCAATCAATTCTTATTTGCCGATTCTCCTGACTGAACTCGGCAAGCACGGCTTTGCTGAGGATTTATATAAACATAATGAATTGGTTACTATGGGTCATCAGATTGGTATCAATGTGCACGAGCACCCTTGGCTGAATACGGGCATTGAGGAAATGTTTAAGCCAGGTATGGTGATGTGCATTGAACCTAAAATCTGGCTGCCAGGGGAATGCTATATCCGCGTTGAAGATATGATTTTAATAACGGAAAACGGCGCCGAATCTCTGACCACCTACAGCAGAAGCCACTTTGAGTTATAGGTGCTAACCCTGAAGCAGAGCTCTTACGTCACGCAAGCGCTCCTCAAGACTGTGTGCAGGGCTAACGCACCGTTAAGTGGCCGCGTTGTGACCCTTTTGAATGCACTGGCGAGCGCAAAGCGCCAGGATTAGTTTTAGCCTCTTAGACCTATTAGCCTTTTAGCTGTTACGCTATTCAGCAAACAGTTGTTTAGGATAGGTTGCCTAGCGGTAACATGAAGCGCACTGCGCGCATGAAATGTGCTTCGCACAAGAAGCCTCTGCTAGATGAAGAATGCCTGTGGCACATGATTGGGAATATGACGAGTTTCGTGTTCCGCACCAGCTAGGCTGTCATTCTGAGGAGCGGAGCGACGTGAGAATCTAATCCAATAAGCCTTGGTAATTTGCTTAGTTTGCAGAGCATTTTAACACAGCCAAAAACTCATTAAATCAAAGAAGCATCGCAGAACGCGATGCTTCTTGGTGTATGTGTTACTTCTTTTTCGTTTTCTCTAGCACTGGCGGCGCTTCCTTTGGCAAGCGCACCGTAAACATAGTCCCTGTGTTTAACTCACTCGCCACGGTAATCGATCCCTTATGCTGCTCAATTACAATCTTAGCAATCGATAAGCCCAAACCCGTCCCACCATGACTTTCTTTCTCGTTAAACTTGGTCCTTGATTTATCGGCACGATAGAAGCGATCAAAGATATAGGGGAGGTCTTCTTTGCTAATCCCAATACCCGTATCTGCGACACTGAAAACATTGCTCTCTCCATCACTCTTTAACTCTAATTGGATAATGCCGTCCACAGGGGTGTATTTAATGCTGTTATCGACGAGAATCCGGAAAGCCTGTTTTAATTTATCCATGCTGCCATACTGACTGATATTGGGCGTGACATCAACTAAAATGCGGTGTTGGCTGTCAATTAAATTTGTTTCCCGCACGATTTCTTCAATTAATTTGGATAAATCAAAAGTGGAAAACTCCATCACTAACGTGCCGCGTTCTTGACGGGCAATAAAGAGGAGAGATTCAACCAAGCTCTGCATATTATCTGCCTCACTAACAATCGCATCAATACTCTCTGATAGGATAGCGGGATCATCTTTTCCCCAGCGCTTAATCAGTGCGCCATAGCCTTTAATAACGGCAATTGGCGTACGTAACTCATGAGACGCATCCGAAACAAACTGTTTTTCGCGTTCATAACTATGGCTAATGTCATCGAGCATCGTATTAAACGTTTGCGCTAGGTCTTTAAGTTCGTCTCGCGTCCCCCGAACGTCTAGGCGAGTTTGAAGATCAGCAGTAGATATTTCGCGCACCTGACTGGTCATGGTATGGATGGGTTTGAGGTGATGACGCGCCATTCCCGAAACCGAGCTAATTTGTATGGCAGCCAACACAAGCAGTATGACGAGCGCTGGAACCAAATATATGGTGAACATATCGTTCAAGTACTGGGATGAACGCATAAGATAGAGCTGGTAGCCTGGTTGGTTTGGGGTGCCATCGACGAAGTAGAAATATTGATTAGGAAAGAAGTGGCCATCCCATAGAGAATATTCCTGGGTTCTTTGGGTTTCAGCATAGGCTTGTTGCTCCTGTGCGGGGTAACTATAGATGAGCGTTTGACTCTCATCATACACCAGAATAATCAGATCGTTCTCTGCGGCAAATGACAAGGCAATTTGAGAATCATACGCATAGCCTTCCGCTAAAAGTAGGTCAAAAGAACCGATTACTTGCGTGTTCTGCTGATTGAAGGCATACCAAGCAAGCTGACAGGTTCCAAAGTAGACCATGCCAGCAATTAGGGCCAGTAGAGCAATTAAACGCATTGCAAAGCCAAGTGTGATTTTGAATCGAATGTTGAATCGAATCAAGGACATCAAATGCTCACTGAAATTTTTAGAACTATTCTCTTGGTTTCTTGCTCTCTTATTGGTTTTCATTACGGAATGAATAGCCTACCCCTCTAACGGTGTTGATATACTGCGTCTGGAAACGGTCATCAAGTTTCGCCCGCAAATAGCGGATATAAACATCGACAATTTTGTGGCCGCCAAAATAATCCTCTCCCCAAACCGCATCTAAAATTTGGTCGCGCGAGAGGGCAATGTTTTCATTTTTGGCTAGATAGAGCAAAAGGCTAAATTCTGTGCGCGTTAAATCAATGAGTTGATCATGGTAACTCACTTTATGTTCGAGGGGGTTGATGATTAAATCACCAAACCGTAGCTCGTTATCCGATATTCCAGCTGGTGGATTAATGTGTCGTTGTAAGACGCGTAAGCGCGCTAATAATTCTTCAATCGCAAATGGTTTCGTCAGGTAATCGTTAGCGCCTTGATCAAGCCCCATCACCTTGTCCATCGTATCATCGCGGGCCGTGAGCATAATGATGGGTACATTCGATTGTTGCCGCACGCGACGACAAATTTCTATGCCATTAAGTCCTGGCAGCATCAAATCGAGGATAATAATGTCGTGTTCGTTACTAAGGGCGACCTCGAGCCCCCGTCGTCCATCATGAACAGCCGTTGTCGTATAACCCTCGTGCTGTAACTCCAATTCCAAGAAGCGGGCAATCTTAACATCATCTTCTATGATCAGTATGGGTATCATGGATCCACCTCCAAAAACTCTTCACTATGATTATAACCTAATCTGACGGGATATGAGTGACTATTTTGTTGAAAGGATAAAGAAATGCCCGATACATGGTGAGTACCGGGCAAGAGTGTTATCCTGCTTTAAGGGTGCGCTGTAGCCTATAACTCGGCCTCTTCAACTTTAATTGCTTCACGCACTTTTTGGCTCTGCTTGTCAACAAATTGTACGGCTTCTTGCATTCTGACTTTTTGTCCATTGGGTTTGCGAATCGTCATACGATGGCCACTAACCATGGCAATAAGTAAGAGGAAGAAAGAAAACGGTAGGGTGATCATGACCAACAATCCTGCGACAGTTAGGGGCAAGTCGAGAACGGTGTTTTTGTTTTTGGTCAGAACAAAATGGGTTTGATGCAAGCGATTAAGCGATTTTTTTAATTTGCACCAGAAGCTGACTCTTGGAGCCTTAGCTGCGGCGACTTGTTCGTGATAGTTGCGCGTCTGCTGACTGCCCTCTAGGTAGATTAATGACTCCACGACATTGCCATCAAATTTCTGCAGGACGTCGCGGGCGGCAGCATAGCCCACTTGGGCGCGTTCCATGATGAGATCAATTTTATCTATAGAAATACTCATGATTTTTCTCCTTAATTAAATTCGTTATTCTTGCTTCTCATTATTAACTTCAAATACTTTGTCGATACTCACTTTTTTGCCATCATGTTTAACAATGGTGATCTTATAGCCAGTGAGTACAGTACCGACTAAGAGGAATAGTGAAATCGGCATCGTAATGATGGTGAATAATGTAGCAATCGTTAGTGGCAAATTGATGAGCTGATTCTCATCGTTCTTGAGGATGAAGCGCGATTTATGCATGTTACTCATGAAGCCTCTCGCTTTTTCCATGCCATCGCGATTGTGATGATACGTGTGATGACTCCTGCGATTGGGTTCTTGAGGCTTTGTCGTTTGATTATGTTGCTCGAGATGAATGAGGGCCTCAACGACATTTCCGTCAAATTGTTCTAAGAGATCGCGGGCCTCGCTATAAGTAATTTGGGCACGCTCTTTGAGTAGATCGATTTTTTCAATTGTAATTGTCATGATTTACAACTCCTTATTGTTGATAGTACTATCATATAACCATTAGGTTAGAGGTTCATAAGCTTTGTCTTAGAATACGGTTAGAAAAGAATTAATCTTTGTTGATCAGCCAGTAGCCTGCTATTAAAGCCAGTGGCCAAACGTAGATGCTCAGATTGAAACCAGGGAAGAAGCGTTTGACAATCATATACGAGGCAAAAACGATTAATCCCCAACCCAGTAATTTCGAGGTGTTCTGCTTTCCCTCTACGAGCATTTCCTCATCAACATCACTGTAGACATAGGAGGTGGGCTCTAGTGGGATGACAAACCAGGCTGCGATATAGAAGAGAAAGCCGCCACCCGTCATGATTAATACGAAAGTGATAATGCGGACGAGTGTGACGTCTATACCTAAGTAATTAGCTAAGCCGGCACAGACACCACCTAGTTTCTGATCGGTTCGTGAGCGATACAACTTGTTCATTGATAAGTCCTCCTTGTAATCTTAAAGAATTGTGTTGAGTTGGTGTTACTCATATGAGTAGCTTAGGCCAGTTGAGGTTTTTGGTTCTAGGGGGATGAAGATCCAGGCCAATATGTAAGCCAAGGTTCCACCACCAGTTAGGAATATGAGCACGGTTAGCAAGCGCACAATGGTCACATCTACTCCAAAATAATGAGCCAGCCCGGCACATACGCCACCGAGTTTCTGATTGTAACGTGAACGGTAAAGTTTAGTCATCGTAGAAGGCCCTTTCTTGGTTAGGATATTCAATGCGTCGATTCCGTTGCTTGTAACGGTTTTTATGACGCATCCTACGGATGTCGTGAGCGGGGTTCCATAAATCGCCATTGCTTTTCAAAATCCAGGCGCTACACCCTGTTAACATCATTACGGCTAGAATGTAAATAGGGATTGGCCAGAGCACGAAAAATAGGATCAGGAACCAGGATAAACGCAAAGTGAAAACCAAGTGGCTATTATGCCGAATCATAAATATGGCATTATGTATGGCTTTTAAAGGATTAAAGACGCTGCTTGGTTCGTTTTTTTGGTCATACATAGGGTCACCTCATTCTTTGCTCACTAGTATCATAGTAAAAGAAAGTAAGATTTATATCAGAGAAAAGTTAAAATTCGGTAAGAATTGGTCTTATCTGCCTATGCAATGTTCTTTTGTGGACGTTTGATGTTTTTATAATGAGATATGATATAATTAACGAAGAAAAATATTTCCCGGGAAATAGTGTGGAGATTATGAAAGGAAGTCTATAATGGAGAAAATCATTGAGGATTTTTTAGCTTTGGTGAAAATAGGGGCCGCCTCAGGTGATGAGCGTGGGGTAGCGGATTACGTTAAAGAGCTATTAACTGACTTAGGGTGTGACGTTATTGAAGATCACGCTGGTGAGCAATTTGGTGGTAATACAGGTAATTTGATCGTTAAATTATCAGGGTCGCTGACTGCTGAACCCTTGTTGTTCTCTGCCCATCTAGACCGCGTCGCTAACGGCTATCATGTCAAGCCACAAATGACTCATGAGTATATCACCTCTGATGGCACAACTATTCTGGCTGCAGATAATATTGCGGGCGTTGTCAGCATCATTGATGGGATTCGTCGTACACTTGCTTCTGGTAAGGCCTATCGAACCACCGAGGTCTTGTTGTCGGTTGCCGAAGAAAAAGGTTTGCTCGGATCAAAGTATGCGGATCTGAGCCAATTCAAATCACGCAAAGCTTATGTGCTAGACTCACCGGGACGGATTGGGCGACTTAATGTTTCTGCGCCCACCAAGGAACGCTATGATATCATCGTTAAAGGGAAGGCTGCCCATGCGGGTAACGAACCGGAAAAGGGAATCAATGCTCTGAGGGTAGCTGCCCATGCACTCAGTCTCATTCCAGATGGCCGTTTGGCACCCGATACCACAGCGAATGCAGGGATTATTAAGGGTGGTCAAGCCACGAATATTGTCTGTGATAACGTCTTTATCAGTGGCGAAATACGCAGCCGCCGAACCGCTCAAATTGAGCTTTTTAAGCGTCACGTTGCAGAAGCATTCCAGACGGCTGCAACTCATTTTGAGGCTCCAATGGCGGATATCACTTGGGTAAAATATTACGACGGGTTTGAGGTAGACCCCAGTGATTCGATTTGCTTAACAGCTGTTCGCCACCTTGAAAAACTTGGGGTTGATGTGGCTTTTCTCAATGGCGGAGGCGGGATGGATGCCAATCGTTTAAATGCAGCGGGGATCCAAGCCATTGGCGTTTCCACGGGCTATAGCCAAAATCATACCTCAAATGAGAAAATATACTTGGAAGACCTTCTCAAGTCAGGGCAATTCGTCGCAAATTTGATGCAGGACGCAGGACAATAGTGCCATTTTACTAGAAAGATTAGTTTCTTTAGTGTATAATATTTGCTGTATGAAATAACTGAGAGGGCATTTAAATGAATAAACAAAAAAATAAGTATTCAGTTATAGTTGCCTCTTTTAGTGGAGATGCACCGTTGGAATTCTCTATTTCTGAGAATTTTCTTAAGATTGCCATAGTCCTATGTGTCGCCGTAATCATTGGCACGTTTTTCGGGGCACGCTCAATGATGGTATATCGCAATCAGGCTGAAGAGTATCAGCAGCTAGTCAGTGAGAATGAGATGTTACAAGAGCAAGTGATGACGTTTGCAGCAACTACATCAGAACTTGAGGATCAACTAAATAAATTGCAGAGCTTTGACTCATCCATTCGAGATATGTTAGAAATAAACGATGGAGCAGGGGGCACAACGGACCCTGAACCAGAAACGCAATTGCCCAATGATGAGATTGCGGCTATGTCTTTACGAGTAACAGATGCGACGCGCACTGTACTGACGGATCGTAGTGGTGTGTTGGATCGCACATTGGAAGAGGTTAATAATAAATTAAATTCCCTTGTGAGCCAGGTGCCAGATGAAAGTGAGAGTTTCGAGAGTCTTGAAGAAGATGTTGAAATCTATACCAAGACTTTAGCAGCTACTCCGGATATTTGGCCAGTTCGCGGTGTTATCACTTCCTACTATGGCTATCGACGCTCGCCATTTGGTGGTGGGACAGACTTCCACCTGGGCATTGATATCGGCGTCAACTATAATACACCTGTTTTAGCAACTGCACCGGGAACGGTCGTAGAACGCCGTTATGTATATGGTTATGGCTATTACTTAACGATTGATCATGGCATGGGTTTTAAAACACGCTACGCCCATCTTAATAAATATAACGTTCAGCTTGGCGATATCGTTGAAAAAGGTCAAGTTATTGCTTATTCAGGGAATAGTGGAGCCAGTACGGGGCCCCACCTACATTACGAAGTATGGCTTAATAATGCAACTCAGAATCCACTCAACTATCTACCTTAAGAGGAGAACAATTTATGTTTAGCAAAAATGAAAGTGCTCGTAAGGCACAACCCCAAACATATAGTAAAGGCAAGGCTGGTAAAATGGAAACAATTATTGGAGCAAACACGATTATTGAAGGTGTGCTAAGAGGGTATGGAACCGTGCGAATCGATGGACGGATAACCGGAGCTATTTTAGCAGAAGAAGCGACGATTATTGTGGGTGATACCGGGTTTGTTGATGCGAAGGTGCATGCGAAACACATGATTATTAGCGGAGAGGTCCATGGTAACTTAGTCATAAAAGGCACTTTAGAGTTGATGGCTACGGGCAAACTCTATGGCTATGTGCAGTCATTAGGTTTGCAAATCGCAGATGGAGCCTTATTCCGTGGCAATTGCGATATGTTTAGAGCAGAGCCATTATCCATGCCGGAATCCAACGATCCATCCGTAAATAGCACTCAAGAATAACATAGACCGCAACCATAATATTTTTTCAGAGGAAGGCTTAGGCCCGCCTCTGATTGTGTCTTTAAGGGTTTTATGGCATAGTTGAGGCACAAAAAATGGATTATAGGGATTAAAATTGTAATCTTCAGGGGATTGTGCTACAATTCAGTTGCTTTTGACTTTAAACAGGAAACGACTTAGAATATATACCATACGAGTTATAAATAGAGGATATGAAAACCATGTATCTACCCATTTTTTTAGTTGCCGGATTGGCATTCTTAATTATTATCATAATTACACCCTATATACGTCGCCTGGCTATCAAACTGGGAGCAGTGGATAAACCAAATCCCCGACGCATTAACACTGTACCCGTTCCTGGCATTGGGGGACTGGGTATTGTTGTTGCGATTTGGACTGCTATTCTAGTGACAGGCAATTTGCATGGACAAACGCTTTGGATCATGGCGGGTTCTTTGATGATCATGACCATTGGTTTGCTGGATGATCTGTTTGATCTGTCACCTTGGTTGAAACTGGCTGTGCAGATTGGTGCAGCCGTCTTAATTGTCGTTGTTGCAGATGTTAAAATGGAGTTTATTCGCTTGCCGTTTAGTTCACATTATATTGGCTTTGCCAATTGGGTTGTGCCCGTGACCGTTTTCTGGATTGTCGGTGTGACGAATGCTTTGAATTTTATTGATGGAATTGATGGATTAACAGCGGGTACCGCAGGCATCGCAGCCTCTACGTTATTGGTTGTGGCCTTACTGAATGGGCAGCTTTCCATTGCGCTTATTCTAGCCGCAATTGCAGGGAGCAGTTTTGGCTTTCTCAAATACAATTTTAATCCTGCTGTGATTTTTATGGGAGACACCGGAGCACTAACCTTAGGTTACCTTTTGGGGATCCTTAGTGTGCAGGGCTTAATGAAGTCGGCAACCACAATCGCTATTGCTGTGCCAATCTTAGCACTAGGGTTGCCTTTGGTCGACACCTTAATGGCCATTACACGCCGCATCCTAAGTGGTAAATCACCCTTTCACGCAGATCGTGGTCACATCCACCATCGTCTGTTGGATCGCGGTTTGAGTCAGAAACAAGTGGTCAGCTTGCTTTATGAGCTGAGCCTATTGAGTGGTTGTTTGGCCCTTATGCTAACGCAGGGTATCCGCCTCTACAGTGGCGCCCTATTCATTGTTTTGCTGACCGCAATAGCAGTTAGTGTCTATCGCTCAGATTTATTCCATCGAGTGGCACCCTCCAATACGAAAGATTTTGATTAGTAAGTCATTATCAACGATTGTCAGCTCTAACACAGTAGGTTAAACCTGCTGTGTTTTTTGATGTCTAAAAAGCGTGTGCTTAGTGGTATGTGTTGATCGGGGATTGGTGTTATTTTACTAGGATTTTCAGTTGTCTTTGACACTAACGCCCATTTCCCATGAGTGTTAGAGGGGTTTGCAAGTGCAAAGCGGCGGGCTATGACCACAGCCTATAAAATCGGGTGAAGCGGCGATAAATAGATAGAGTTTCTAGTGGCTTTATGATAAAGTAAAACTAACAAACAGAGTGAGGGGATAATCATGCAACAAAAGCTAGAATGGCTCAATATCGGTGAACTGCAAGCTTCAATGACGAGCGGCGAAC
>CAZVAO010000057.1:0-15168 GCA_964625175.1 uncultured Clostridiaceae bacterium | reverse complement strand
TTGGAATGATGAGTACAGCGATCCCCGTATTGATTATCTGTGCAGCTATTTTCGTGGCCTATCACTTTGCTGGGTTATATGGTATTGCTTTGTCTGCTGTAGGGATGCTTGCAACAACAGGCATAACAGTTGCCGTTGATGCCTATGGTCCAATTGCAGATAATGCAGGTGGAATTGCTGAAATGGCCGAGTTAGGTGAAGATGTGCGTAAAATCACAGACTCACTCGATGCAGTGGGCAACACAACCGCTGCTATGGGCAAAGGATTTGCAATTGGTTCGGCTGCTTTAACAGCATTAGGGCTGTTTTCTGCCTATGCAACTGCTGTAGGACTCACTGCGATTAATATTTTAGATGCTAATGTTATTATTGGGATGCTGATTGGTGGCATGCTGCCATTCTTATTCTCCGCGATTACCATGTCCGCTGTCGG
The DNA here is from genome assembly GCA_964625175.1 of uncultured Clostridiaceae bacterium. Taxonomy (GTDB): domain Bacteria; phylum Bacillota; class UBA994; order PWPR01; family PWPR01; genus CAZVAO01. Next base: position 14,735 of record CAZVAO010000057.1, on the reverse strand, counting down.
CAAATCGGCATTTGATATGATCGAAGAAGTGCGTCGTCAGTTCCGTGAGATTCCTGGAATTATGGAGTATAAGGCAAAGCCCGATTATGCGCGTTGTGTCGATATCTCTACCAAAGCGGCTTTGCGTGAAATGATTATTCCTGGTTTATTAGCTGTTATTGTTCCCTTAGTTGTTGGTTTAGTATTAGGTGCAGAGGCCCTTGGTGGCTTGTTAGCAGGAGCTTTAGTTGCTGGTTTAATGCTCGCAATTATGATGTCTAATGCTGGTGGCGCCTGGGACAATGCCAAGAAGTATATAGAAAGTGGAGCTTTCGGTGGTAAGGGTACGGATACCCACGCTGCAGCCGTTGTCGGTGACACGGTGGGCGATCCTTTCAAAGATACTTCAGGTCCTTCAATCAATATTTTAATCAAATTGATGACCATCGTTGCACTCGTATTTGCACCTTTATTCAGCTAAGCGATTGATAAATTTATAAAAACAATCCCTGTCTAACAACTGTTGGGCGGGGATTTTTGTATGCCTTAAGGGCGAGAACACGAAGGCAGGAAGGTTAAATCCCTCTCAGGTGCCTTGGTATTGCTAAGTTAAGCTAAAATAGGCAGAACGCTTCACGGTGTAGCATATTAAATCAATAGATTAGGGGATGGGTGTTTCTGTGTGTAGAAAAAACGATGGATATCATATATAATCAAATTATGTAAAAATCAAGATAGCAACAAAAAATTGGATTAAAGCGAATTTGGGAGGGTTACATGTGAAAACAGTCCAAGGGTATACCGATATTCCATTAGTTAGTAACGAGAGTGATTCATTTGAAGTGCAGTTCTACATCGATGGACTATGTGATTACATTAAAAGCTGTAGTACACCGATGACTATTTCGATTCAAGGGGATTGGGGTAGTGGTAAAACCAGCATGATGAATATGATCAAAGAAAAGGTGCAGTATGATGTGGTACCCGTCTGGTTTAATACCTGGAAATATTCTCAATTTGATATGCAGGATCGGTTAGTTTTTTCTATGCTCAACGCCATCATTGGGCAACTTACCGAGGGATGTAATGATCTGAAGGATAAGTTTGTAGAGAACATATCCAAAATTGCGAAAATTGTCACGGTTTCTACGATTGCCCAGTTTAGCAGCATGGCTGCTAACCAAGTGAATGCGGCATTAGCGCCCTGTGCCGAAGATTTAACCGTTCAGATTGATGAGGTTAAGAAACAGTTTAACCTTGCGGTTGAGGAAGCTCTCAAACGCCATAAATGCGACAGGGTTGTTATTTTCATTGATGATCTCGATCGCCTTCATCCCCAGAAAGCGGTTGAGCTATTAGAGGTCGTCAAATTATTTCTTGACTGTGAACACTGCGTATTTATTCTTGCCGTTGATTACAATGTGGTTTCCTTGGGGATCCGCATGAAGTTTGGTGATTTGGTTTCCTCGGAAAAAGGCAAGAGCTTCTTTGATAAAATCATCCAACTTCCATTTAAAATGCCCGTTGCACAGTACAATGTCCAACGCTTTGTGACAGAAATGCTCGAAGGGGTTGATATCGTTAACTTAAGCAAAAAAGATATTGCGGACTATGTGCGATTAATACGTACGTCAATCGGCTTTAATCCCCGTAGTATGAAGCGTTTATTTAACTCTTTTCTTCTGCTCAACACGATTATGCAGAAACAGCGTGAAGTTAAAGAGAGTATCGGGCAACAAATTGAAAATGAACGTGCCATTCAGAAGCAGAAGATCCTTTTTGCAATTCTGTGTATGCAGTTAGTCTATGATGATCTTTACACTTACATTGTACAGAATATTGCAGGTATTACGATCGAAACCTTAACAACGCTAACCGAGTATAAGAGCCTTGAAAAATACAGTGAGCTCCAGCCAATTATTAAAGAATTGCCAGATGTCACCGTGCAGCGTTTAATCCGTTTCATGCGAACCCTTGTCAGTTGCTTACAGATGGATGACGATGCTGACCTATCGGAAGAAGAACTGAATGGTTTGAAGGAAATGTTGATGTTCTCTACCATTACAGCTGTTGGACAAACTCAAATGGAAGATGAGAATTTGGAACTACAGCGAGCGCGTCGTGCGAATCGGTGGATTGCGAAACAAGTGAACCATGCGATTGTTGAATGGTGTGAAGCGAATACAGCGGCCAAACCCAATATGAGTATTTATCAGTCAGACAAAGAGGACAGTCAGCTTGGCTTTACGTATGCGCGGTCTTATAGTGAAAACCCCTTAAATCCCCTAACGCCATGGCGTATTCAGGTGATTATGCAGCACGATATTGAGCGTGAACTTTTTAGTATGGAGATTGCGATTTATGCCATCAAGGGTGAAGCCACCACCGAGTCACTCACTGAATTTGCCCGTGTAAATAATTTGCCACTGCTCATCCATGAGGACCACGTCGGCGACCTATACTTGCAATGTTACAACGAGACGGGGCTTACACTCGCTGGAAATACAGATGTTTATGCCTCACTATCTCGACAGCGTGTGCGCGACGTGTTGGGCAAGCTCAAGCTAGCGTAAATGAACCACTATATAAAGGGGAGCGTGTATAGCGCTCCTTTTTTGATCTGCGGAATCGTCAAGCACCTGTTCTCTCTGGACATATGCGGGTTATGGGCATCCGATGAGACAGGGAGACCGGCTTAAGGGCAATCCACATCTTTTTGGAAAATATTACTGTAGGGATGAAATGGGATGATGCTAGATGGTATAATGAAATTGGTTATAGTGGTTTAGTCCCTGCGCCTTTAACAATATTTTGCAGGATGCTGTTTTAATCAATAGCAATTATTCAACATCACGGAGGAAAGCACATGAAGTATAAACTAATATGCATTGATTTAGATGGCACGCTACTTAATAGCAATCATGAGATTAGTGCGTTTAATCAGCAGGTAATCAGTCAAGTGAAGGATAAAGGAATAATCGTTGCGATCGTAACAGGTCGATCTTATCAGAGAACCTATCGATACGCAGAACAGATCGGTATCGAAAGCCCCTTAATTTGCTTTAACGGTGGGATGATCGTTGATATTGTAACAGGTGATATCCTGCATACTAGTAAAATTGATAGAGCATATGCTAAAAAGGTCATTGGCACGATGATCGAGGCAGGGTGTCCAGCGTTCGTGAGTGATGCGACAATCGGAAAACCTGCCGTTTATGTCGAAAATTTGGGGAGTCACCCCGGCGTGATTAAGTATCAAGAGGGATATGGCGATGCTATTGCCACCTGTGAAGGTTTAGAGGATTCCCTGTGGTTCGATCCCATACAGATTTTGACTATGGGTCAGATAGACAAAATGAAGGATTGCAATAAGCACGAGGAGCTGTTGGCGAATGAGGACGTGCTATGGGTGCAAGGTGCCGATGGCAACTCAACCCCGTATTTGATTCTGTTCGCCGCTACAGCAAGAAAATCTTTTGGTTTACAGTGGTTATGCAATCATTACAACATCAAACAAGAGCAGGTGCTGGCATTTGGCGATTATTTGAATGATATTGATATGTTGGAGTGGGCGGGTTGTGGCGTAGCCATGGGGAATGCGCTTCCCGAAGTAAAGGCTATTGCTGATTATATTACAGAAGACTCAGACCATGATGGGGTGGGCAAGATTCTACAGCGGGTATTCCTCCAAAATAGCACAGAGCCAGGGTCATGCACTGAAAACGTGTTTCTGGCTGAAGAGAATCTAAGCTAAAGTAATTGGAGGCAATTCATGAAATATAAACTTATTTGCATTGATTTAGATGGTACAATGCTTGACAATAATCATCGAATTAGTCTGTATAACCAAAACGTGATTCACCGACTACATGACGCAGGTTATATCGTCGCAGTTGTAACAGGGCGTAGGTTTAAAAGCGCACTACCTTATACAAAGCAATTAGCGATTGACGCCCCAATAATCTGTTTTAATGGCGGTATGATTGTTGATCTTGAGCATCATAGCATTTTACATACCACAAGTATCTCGCGCGATTATGTACAACAAGTCCTCAAGCGTTGGCTTCCGACAGGTGCCCCCATTTTTGCTTACAAGGCCACATTAGACAATCCGGATGTCCTACATCAGAATCGTTCTGATCATCCCGCTATTGTAAAATATTTGGCTAGCCAGTACGCCAGTGGTGCTTTAAGGGAAGTTGATTCTCTTGAGGTCGCAATCGATTTTGATCCATTATGTATGAAGACCTTTGGTTGGGAGAGGGATGTTCTGCTATGTGAGGGCGCTACGGACCTTAGCGACTCCGCGGAAGTTCAATACCTTAAGTCAAAAGACTATGACGGTTCCTGCCACTATTACGAGTTGTACCCAACCGCAGCCAAGAAGAAGCACGGGCTGATTTGGTTATGTGACTATTACGGGTTCAAGCAGCAAGAGGTGCTGGCTATTGGCGACAATTATAATGATTTAGATATGATTGAATGGGCTGGACTCGGTATTGCTATGGGTAATGCCGTACCGGAATTAAAAGCCTTGGCGGATCGGGTTACTGAGACAAACAATGAGGACGGTGTAGGGAGGATTCTCGAGCAGGTATTGCTTTAGCAAGAGGCTATTAATCCAGAAATCTATAAGTTAACCGTCGGTATCAGAGATTTTGAGGGAATAATAAGGCATTAATGAGAAAGAAGGGTCTTTAGATGATCGAAAAACGAGATATTATTGACTATATGGAGCGAGAAGAATATCGTCCACAAACCGCACCCGAGTTATTTGAAAACATGAAGGTGACTGTAGCAAGTGCCGAATTTGATGAGATTTTGGCTGAGCTAGAGGCTACTGGGCAGATTATAGAAACGCGCTACGGTCGTTTTGGACTACCGCATCGGATGAATCTGGCGGTTGGTAGACTACAGGGCAACAAAGCAGGGTTTGCCTTTCTCCTCGTGCCGCGACCAGATACGGATGTTTTTATTTCGGCAGATAAACTGAACAGTGCAATGCATGGGGATCTCGTTATTGCGCGGCTCTTACCTGGAAAACCGAACAGCAAAAAGCGGGAGGGTGAAGTTATCCATGTTTTGGATCGAGCCCGTACCACAATAGTAGGTAGACTGGAGAAAACAGGCCGCCAGCATGGATTCATTATCCCGGACAATAAACGCATCAGCCGCGATTTTTACGTCGACGCCAGCGACTTTAATAACGCTAAGGATGGGGATAAAGTTGTGGCTGAAATCACAGCATGGGCCCATCAAAGGCGAGCGCCAGAAGCAAAGATTACGGAAATATTAGGGGCGGAAGGTGCGCCAGGCGTGGATATCCTTTCGGCAATTAAGCGCTATGACCTGCCGACTGAGTTTCCACCTGAAGTGATTCAGGTCGCTCAAAAGGTTCCACAAGACGTCAACCCCAACCAGATTAAGGGAAGGCTTGATCTGCGCGACTTACCAACAATCACGATTGATGGTGAAGATGCTCGCGACCTAGACGATGCCATAAGCCTCGCCCGTCGCAGTGATGGGGGCTACACGTTAGGGGTGCATATCGCGGATGTTGGCAACTATGTCACAGCGGGTTCTATACTTGATATCGAAGCGCTTAAACGCGGCACTAGCGTCTATTTCCCAGACCGAGTATTGCCCATGATTCCCCCTGAACTGTCGAATGGGATTTGTAGTTTGCATCCCGGGGTTGATCGCTTAACGCTTTCCGTATTAATGGACATCAATACGGAAGGGGTGGTCACTGATTACAAAATTCGCGAAACTGTCATCCACAGTGATGCTCGCTTTTCTTATAAAGAGGCCAATCAGTTTTTAGAGCAAAAACAAGATTCTACAAAATACCGCAATTTTGGTGATATGCTGCAGGTCGCAAAGGAATTAGCAGCAAAACTGGCTAGCCGTCGTAAACACAGAGGCAGCATTAATTTTGATTTTCCTGAGGCGAAGATCACAGTGGATCCCCAAACAGGACGGCCCATCGATATTCAGCCGCGCAGCCGGACTGTCGCTGATAACATCATTGAAGAATTTATGCTTCTGGCTAATGAAACCGTTGCAGAACATTGTTTTTGGCTCGAAATTCCATTCATTTATCGGGTGCATGATGAGCCTTCGGCAGATAAAATGCAGGAGTTGGGCGAATTTCTGCAAAACTTCAACATCTATCTTAAGGGATCAGGCAACGGCGATATCCACCCGAAAAGTTTGCAAGAGGCCTTGGCCAAGGCGGATATCCTTCCTGAAGAGCAATTAATTAACACGGTCATTCTCCGTTCGATGAAGCGCGCTGAGTATTCGGAAATTTGTGGTGGCCATTTTGGCTTGGCCGCTAAGTACTACACCCATTTTACTTCGCCGATTCGACGCTATCCTGACCTGTTTATCCATCGGGTACTGAAGATGCTAATGCACCAAAATGATCGACTGACCGAGAAGCAAATTGATCAATTGAAGCCATTGGCAATAGAGGCTGCTGCTCAGTCGACGAGTTGTGAGCGAAAAGCAGACGAGGCCGAGCGCGATATTGATGACTTGATGAAGGTGGAATACATGGCAGGTAATATCGGCAATGTTTATAAAGGTCTGATCAGTGGCGTTGTTAACTCGGGTTTCTTTGTGGAATTGCCGAATACCATTGAGGGATTTGTGCATCTCAGCTCATTGCATGATGACTATTACAGACTAGAGCGCGAAAAGTATCAATTGATTGGTGAGCAAACTGGACGCACCTTGCGCATCGGCGATGAAATCAAAATTCGCGTGTATGATGTCTCCTATGATGAACGGCAGATTGAGTTTCGTATTGTTAAATAAGATTATGGCGCAAAGCGCTTAATTAACCTCTGGAGGTGGGATGGTGTGAGAGTTCGGTTTATATTCGTTGTGTTATTAGCCTCTCTAATGCTTTTCGTAGCCTGCACTCCGGCAACCACCCATTTGGTCAGTGTTCCAGATGAGCTAGAGGTTAGAAAAGCGGATGGCAAAGTCGTGCTTCAGCAGGAAGTGCCGATACTCATGTATCACAGTATTTCAGATATGGGGGGTCCATGGGCAGAGCTGTGCGTCAGCGAAAGCGATTTTCAAGCACAGCTGGATTATTTGGTTGAGGCGGGCTATCATACTATTACTCTGCAAGAGTTGTATCAGCACTGGGAGACGAATAAAGTCTTGCCCACTAAACCGATCGTGATTACCTTTGATGACGGCTATCGCGATAGTTATACGGCGGCTTACCCATTAATGGCAGCCGTTAATTATCGGGGGGTTATTTTCCCCTATGTGACGAAGCTACAAAGCAATAAGGGGATAACCGTTGAAGAATTGAAAGAATTGGTTGCGGCAGGCTGGGAGGTTGGGAGTCACACTTATTCGCATCCCGATTTGACGACTTTAAGTGACAGTGAATGTGAGAGAGAACTGACAGAATCCCGCCAAGTCTTATCTGACTTGACGGGATTTGAGGTGACTTCATTATGTTACCCTGCTGGAAGATTTAATGATGCAGTTGTTAATACCGCCGCTCTTGCAGGATATGACATGGCGGTAACAACTAAGTCTGGCATGGCATCTTATGAACAATATTCTTTATTACTAAAACGCATTCGGATTAATCGGAGTGACAGCTTAAGTGCTTTTGATCGCAAATTGCAAGATTAAGGGCGATTGGTTCTGAGTTCAGCTAGATAAGCATTGACCTCGCCACCGAGCATAATAATAATACTCGTAATGTAGAACCAAGACAGTAAAATAAATACCCCTGCTAAACCGCCATAGGTGACTGCAAAATTGCTGAAATTATTGACATACCAAGCAAATAAGCCAGAAGTGAACCACCAACCCCCCGTGGCCGTTATGGCACCGGGAAAGGTTTCTGACCACTGCATTTCGTGATTGGGGAGATATCGGTAGATCAGTGTGAAAAAGGTAAAAAGGATCAACCCTGTAAGCAGGTAGCGCAGTGCGTTCCACAAGGGGGCAAATGACAGATTGAAGCCGATCACATCCCAAATCGCAAAGCTGATCGTTTTGCCAAAAATAATCAGGGCCATGGCCAAGAGAATAGCCGGGATAATTGCAACCGTAGCAAAGAATGCTCTGCCCAAAACATTAAGGACGGAGCGTGTTTCTGTTACATTATAGGCTTTGTTGAGTGCCTTCATAATCGCTATGACGGTGCGTAGCAGCAGGAACAGCGCTATTAAAGCAGAGAAAGAGAATAAGGTGTTGGTGGAAGCTGCGATGGTTTGGTTTAAGAGGTCAGCCACGATTTGTGCGGCCTCAGCAGGCAACAGCTCAGCACTAATGTTGAGCAAACCCTCGATAATTTCGGGGTTGCTACTCGTAAGGATTAGCCCTAAACTGAGGCAGGGAACGACCGTCAGTATGAGATAAAAGGCACACTGTGCGCCGAGACTAAAGATATCATCACTGATTGTCCTCTTCCAGAATCCCAGAAAAAGCCTTAAGCGATTATGGGGTTTCTTATGGAGACTAGGTTTATTAGACATCATAACGCTCCTAACGCGATCCAAAATACAGGTGATGAGAATGAAAGAAGATTTAGAAAAATATCTGAGCCACTATCTAATTCTACCACATTCCTATTTAGATGTGGTAGCGGCACAGCATTTGGACATTTTAAATGCCTTGCCCCATGTTGAACCAGAAACAGGGCAAACCTTGCACACCTTGGTTCTCGCGCAGAATGCGCAGCAGGTCTTGGAATTGGGGACCTGCCTAGGGTACTCAACGATTTGGTTGGCAACCGCTTTGCGAATGACTGGCGGTAAACTGCTTACAGTTGAAAAAGATGAGGACCTCTATTGGCAAGCCCGCAAGAATATTGAAAGCGCGGGTTTACAGGATGTTGTAGAAATGGTGTGTGCGGATGCGGCCGAATTGCTGCCCTATTTGCATCGCGAGTACGATATCATCTTTCAAGACTCACGGAAGAACCTGTATGTACCCTTATTGGAAGAATGCATCCGGCTCGTGCGGCCAAAGGGCCTAATTATTGCAGATGATACGCTCTTAGCTGTAACCAATCGCTATGCGACCATCCGCTCAGCAGTAGATGCCTACAATCAAAAAGTATTCAGCGATTCTCGGTTATCCAGTGTCCTTATTCCAGTTGGTGATGGTTTAACGGTCAGTGTGAAAATATAATATTCACATATTCTGTGAGGGAGGCAACCCAATGTTGAGAAAATTTCCACGATTGACTTTGGAACAATGGCCAACACCGATTCATGAATTAACTAATTATGGGATCTTAAGTGGCCTGGAGAAATTATATATTAAGCGCGACGACCTCAATCTCTATGGATTTGGTGGTAATAAAATGCGCAAGATGGAGTATTGGCTCGGTGAGGCTTTGGCCAGAGAATGTGATGTGATCTTGGTTGCTGGTGGGGTGCAATCGAATTTGGTCCGCCTAACGGCTGCGGCCTGCGCCAAAGTTAAAATCAAGTGCGTGGTTATTCACAATGGGGACGAACCAGCGTTTTATCAAGGGAATGCGCTATTGAATCACCTGTATGGAGCAGAATGCCACTTTATGGGTTCCATCGATGAGGAAGCGCGCGGTGACTATACCCGTCATTTGGCGGATCAACTGCGTGTCATTGGCCACAAACCCTACATCATCAACGACGAGTTTGTCGGAACGTTGGGCTACTACCATTGCGCTCAGGAAATCGCTCAGCAAAGTGAAGAAAAGCGCCTAGGGATTAAACAGGTTGTCATCGTCGGGGCGATGGGTTTTACCGCAGCAGGATTTATCTATGGTAATCTGTTATTAGAAAAGCCATTTCAAGTACACGTCGTTAGTGTCGAGTATCCCATAGCGAAGCTTCATGCTATTTTGGAGCGTAATCTGAAGCAATTGGCTGAACTCACGGGAATTGTTCCCCCTATTGAATACCCTGTGGTAACCAAACTATATGACCAGTGGATGGGTGAGGGTTGGGGGAAAACGACCGAGGCATCCTTACAGGCCATTCGTGATTTAGCGGCCAATGAGGGAATTATTATTGACCATGTTTACAACGCCAAAGTCTTCGCAAGTTTACATGGCCTCGTTAAGCAAGGAGCAATTAAGCCTACGGATCCTACCTGTATCATTCACACGGGTGGCGGACCGGCGTTTTTCGGCTATGCAGAATTGTTCCAGCCTCAGAAATAGGGGTGTTTTAATGGAAATCAGGATCCTAAGGAGAGAAGAGCTTCAGGCGGCACTTGAATTGGTATGGGAAGTCTTTGAAGAGTTTGAGGCAGGGGACTATTCACGCGCAGGCATTGCTGAATTTAGAAAATATATCGACTATGATTCGATCATTGCGAAATTTAATCAGGGCAAACTACTATTTTGGGGATGTTTTGACCTAGAGAATTTATTAGGGGTTATAGCAACTCGTGGTGTTAACCATATATCGCTCCTATTTGTACGAAAAGAGTTTCATCGTCAGGGTATCGCTAGGCTTCTGTTGCAGGAGGTTATTAAAGACTGTTTACGTGCGGGTGCTGGTAAGATTTCGGTGAATTCTTCACCCTACGCGGTTGAGGCCTACCACCATCTGGGATTTGTTGACACGGACAGTGAGCAAATAATCAATGGAATCCGGTTTGTGCCCATGGTCTGTATGCTACCTAAGCATGAATCCTAATAGGAGTGTGGGAGATGAGTTCAGAAAAATACTGGAGCGAAGAGTACTGGCAACGCTATTTAAGCGGAGCTGATGGTGAAAAAGTGGATTTCTTGCAAGACTTGTGGCTAGATAAATATAAAGAGCTTTTCGGGCGTATACCGCGGGGTAGAGCGCTCGATTTGGGCTGTGGACTCGGTCAGTTCTCCCAGTACTTAGTGGCTAGTGGTTTTGATGTGATCGCAAGTGACATCTCAAAAGCTGTTTTGGACCAGCTTCAAAAGAGGGTGCCCGCGATTCAAACCGCTCATTTTGATATGGCCAAGCCATTCCCATTTGATCATAATAGCTTCCAAATGGTTTTTGCCAACCTATCCATCCATTATTTTGCGGAGGATACGACCACAGAAATTTTGCAGGAGATTCAGCGAGTTCTTGTGCCAAATGGCTATTTTGTAGGAAGAGTCAACTCAACCAAAACGCTTGAGGGGATTAATGAACCACTCGATGAGATTGCGCCAAACTATTTTCGTTACAAAGGTAAGCGAGTGCGCCACTTTGACCGCAGACAGTTCGAACAATTCTTTACAGATTTTGAGTTTGAGTTGCTCGAAGAAGTAACCACCGCCCGCTGGGGCAAAGCGAAGACGACTTGGGAGTTTATTGCACGGTCTAAATTGAATTAATATATATAGTTGGTCAGTTGGTCAATTGGAAAGGTGAAAGGCTTAATGGCGGAATAGCTTAAGAGGTAAAATAATCATCCCCTATGCTCCTCTGAATGACAGATTAGTGGTAGGGCCTCTATACTCGCAACAACCACTTGCCCCGTTTGGAACACCATGGGGCTCGACTATCGCTTGGCCATTGCCAGGCAAAGCATTTATACTCACCCTAACGCCTAACGCCTAACGCCTAAAAGGCTATCGCTTGACAAAGCATTTAACCTGACCAACCATCCTCTAACAATCGTTTAACAATCGTTCCACCACCGCTCAACCATTGTTTAATCATCATTATTCAATCGTTACGTTGAGCAATTTAGCGATATCCAAGCACTGGCTCGCATCGATGGTTAGCCCTCTCAGTCGCATCACGCTGAAGGCAGACCCCTGGATTTGCGAGCCACTGAGATCGACTTCTTTGAAGCGGATGTTGGATAGGTCACTCGCTGTCATCTGACAATCGCGGAATTTAACCTTTGTGAATTCCGAGCTACTCAGATCTCCCTGGTTGATGCGCGTGTCGCGCAGTAAGACACGCTTCCAACTCGCAAAGCGACAAGACAAATAGTCTGCCTGACAATCTCGAAAATAGGTGTCGATCCAGCTGGCCTCAGGAAAACCAGCACCCGTGAGCCGACAATTTAGGAACTCCACGCGCTGAAATGTGCTGGCCATACAGTCGATTCCCGCCAAGTCACAGTTTTCAAATCGCACATCGGTTAATTCCAATTTTTCAAGTATTGACTTCGTAAAAACACAGTTCCTAAAAATACTATTTTTAATGCGTACTAAACGTGCAGTGACTTGATCAAAGTCCTGATCGGCAATCAAAGCATTATAGATCATTCCCTCGTCAACCCATTCTGGTGTGATAATTTGTAGCAGGTTTTCATCAGGGATTTGAGCGGCGTGAACCCCAAAGGGTTGTTTATTCATATTCCACACTCCGTTTTCGGCGAACTTTTTTACAATAATCATTTTATCATATCTAGATTGTGATATTCCGCCATCAGCAACTTTTTTTAGTTGCGGCAATGTGCTAAAATAAGACAAACCTGAAGGAAAGGGGTTAGATGATGGAAAAAGCGAAACCCATTGAAGCAACGAATTTTATTGAGCGATTTATCAATCAGGACATTGAAGAGGGCGTTTATACGCAGATTCATACCCGTTTCCCACCCGAACCCAACGGTTTCCTCCATATCGGTCATGTTAAAGCAATCATGATCGACTTCGGAACAGCCGTAAAATATAATGGATTATGTAACTTGCGTTTTGACGATACGAATCCCAAGGCAGAGGATGATGAATTTGTCGAATCAATCAAAGATGATATCCGTTGGCTCGGCTATGATTGGGGAGACCGTTTGTTTTTCTGCTCTGATTACTTCCAAAAATTTTATGAGATCGCTATTCACATGATTAAAGAGGGTCATGCCTATGTGGATGACCTTTCAAAAGATGAAATGCGCGAATACCGCGGCACATTGACGGAGCCTGGTGTCGATAGCCCCTGTCGTGAGCGTTCAGTTGAGGAGAACCTAGATCTCTTTGAGCGGATGAAAAACGGTGAGTTTGCAGATGGAGATAAGGTTCTGCGTTCTAAAATTGATATGCAAAGCCCGAATATTAATCTGCGCGATCCGGTAATGTATCGAATTATGTATGCTTCCCACCATCGTACGGGTAATGACTGGTGTATTTATCCGATGTATGATTTCTCGCACCCCCTCGGTGATGCGATGGAAGGCATCAGTCATTCACTGTGTTCCAAAGAATATGAAGACCATCGTCCACTTTACGATTGGTATGTGCAGCATTCGGGATTGCCACACACCCCACGCCAGATTGAGTTTGCGCGACTTTACATCACGAATTCTCTTACCAGCAAGCGCAAAATCAAAGCGCTTACTGAAATGGGTTTAGTGGAAGACTGGACCGACCCACGACTTGTAACCATAGCAGGACTTCGACGACGAGGCTATACACCTGAAGCACTCATTAACTTTGTTGAGGCTGCTGGCGTTTCCAAAGCGGATAGTCTAGTAGACTATGCGATGCTTGAACATTTTGTGCGCGATGATCTCAAAGAGAAGTCACCCCGCATTATGGCGGTCTTGCGTCCCTTGAAAGTCACCATTACCAACTACCCTGAAGGGGAAGTGGAGTATCTTGAGGGTGAGCTTAATCCTGCTGCCCCAGAAATGGGCAACCGTCAAGTACCATTCGGTCGCCATATCTATATTGATCGCGAGGATTTCAGTGAGAACCCACCACGCAAGTACAAGCGTTTAGCGCCTGGACTCGAAGTGCGCCTCAAGCACGCCTATTTCATCAAATGCAACGAGGTCATTAAGGACGAGCAAGGGAATGTCGTTGAGTTGCTTTGTACCTATGATGTCGAGACCAAGAGTGGTGGTGGATTTACGGATCGCAAACCGAACGGCACCATTCACTACGTACATGCGGATACCGCTGAAAATATTGAGGTGCGCGTCTTTGGAAACTTATTTAAAGAGGGGATGGAGGATAGCGAAGATTTGGCTTCCGCCATTGACCCTGCTTCCAAGGTCATCTTCCCAGATGCACTTGTTGAAGCGAGTTATCGGGATGTGAACATCAATGAGCGCTTCCAGTTCATTCGCGATGCTTATTACTTCATTGACCCGAAGTATAAAGATAGCGACAAGCAAGTATTCAATCAAATTGTTTCACTAAAGTCTTCTTGGCATCCGAAAAAATAAGGTTATAAATGAAGCGGGCCTCGCAAAGGGGTCCGTTTGTCTTTGAAGGGATGGATATGATGAACAATCACGCATTAGCTGTATGTGCGTTTGTGCGCAATAAGGCAGGCCAAATTCTATTGGTCAAGCATTTCCGACGCGGCTGGGATATCCCTGGAGGGTTTGTGAAACCTGGAGAGGATCTTCTCGTATCACTTCAGCGCGAAGTTGCTGAAGAGACCAGGGTTGAGATTGGGCAGTCTAAGCTTGTTGTAATCTACACAAATGTGCAGGGTGAGGAGTTCCCGGAACATAATCAAGCCTATCCGCCCAAAATCATCCTCGCCTTTCAATGTGAGGCTCTGACTGAGGTGTTAGCCACCAGTCGTGAAAATTCAGAGTCAAAATGGGTAGACGAAGCTGAGGCCCAGACCATGATTGAAGATCAACTCCAACTGGACCGCCTGCGAGACTTAATTGCAGCAAGTGGTGGCGTGAAGTATGTGGTTTATCAGAAGATGCCGTATCAGCGGCTTAGGGAGCAAATGGTGACTAACTAGTCATGTTTGCGATGGGTCCTGATAAAATTGATTGATCTGGTTGTTTGACGATTGACCCCCTCGTCAACTATACTCATATTAACAGCGCTGTAGCTG
>CAZVAO010000056.1:3579-15256 GCA_964625175.1 uncultured Clostridiaceae bacterium | reverse complement strand
CTAGGGACTAGGGACTAGGGACTAGGGACTAGGGACTAGGGACTAGGGACTAGGGACTAGGGGGATTATACGACATCATGAACGATTACTTGACCACTGTTCAACTAGTTTAAAAACTAGCTGGCTACTTAAAGGTTAAACCACAAAGAGCACAAAAGGAAAGAAGCGGTATTGCCAAGCGCTGTTTGGAGCGGTAACGCAATCATGTATTAAACCAAACCAACAATAATCTTTATGCTGTCGTTCTGAGGCGCAGAGCGACGTGAGAATCTTGCTACAAAACCAACTATTTTTACAATACCTAACGAGCCGAAATGAGGGCAAAAGCATCCCTGTGGGTAAAGTTCTCGTTTGACTATGTATTCATCCAACCAACCAGAGCAGTTGGTCAGTTGGGCAGGGTGATTGTACAGCACCATTAACGATTACTCGGCCATTATTTGACGATTGTTCAACCACTGTTCAACTATTGCTCAACCATTGCTTGACGATTTCTTGCCCACTGCTTGCCCACTGCTTGACTATTGCTTGACTATTGCTCAACCACTGTTCCGCTATTGTTCCTCTATCGTTCTCTGCAGCATCCTTGAGCCAGCCATAACAGCCCAAGCCTTATTGGGATCATCCTTGAAGAAGAAGCGCAGGCTATTTCTTGATTTTCGCTCATTGATGACCAACGTATCCGTCGCAATCATTTTTAGCGTCAATACCTCTCCATTAGATAAGGCTTTCAATTGACCATCCTCTAAATAAATCAAGATGTTTCCACCCTCATCACAATTATAATAGCCTACGAATGGCTCTAATGACAAATCGGTTAGTGTTTCATATTTGGGGTAAAGTCCCTGCTCAATAGGTAGCCCAAGTGCCGTATTGACCGCTGCTTGCCAAATTAGATTCGCTGGTGAACCGCTAGTATTGGTCAAAACGGCTACAACCAGATTTTCTTCAGGAACAAATCCGAAATTCGATGCGACCCCTGGTTGTCCACCGCTGTGCTCGACTAAGGTAACACCTTTTCCATAGTTTGGGCGACTCTTTAAAGCAAAACAGTAGTACTGACCTGGAGCCGTTTCATACATGGGCTGCCACATTCTCTGTAGATGTCCCTGTGGGATGAGTTGTTTACCCGCATATTTGCCATCACTGACATACATCTCACCGTAGTGTAGCAGGTCTTTTACCGAGGAGCGAACACCCCCACCCACTTCAAAAACACCTAAATGGGGCCAGGGCTGAGCAACCCATTGATCCTTAGCTTTGTTGTAGATATAATTCTCAGTGATCTCCGCTAACTTTTCAATTTCTTCTATATAATAGGAAGAGTTGTACATCTCCAATTCATCGAGCAAACGCGTCATATGGCGTGCATACTTACATCCCGTATATTTCTCGATGATCGCACCCAAGAGCAGAAACGTATCGTTAGCATAAGAGAAATATTCCCCTGGTTCCCCCATCTTATGGGTGTCATAGTGCTTCAAATAATCCATATGAATATCAAAGGTTGGATGATCTTGGTGCCTTTCAGCGGGTGGGAGACCCGTCGTGTGTGACAACAGATGCTTAATCTTCACTTTATTCATATCGAGATCTGCAATTTTGAGTTCTGGTAGGTGCTTGATGACCAAATCCTCAACATCCAAGATGCCTTGAGCCGCCAAGCGCATAATTTGAACGGCTGTGAAGGATTTACTGACCGAGGCAATTCCCATAACCGTATCGGGTGTCACCGGCAATTTCTTGGCTCGATTGCGATAGCCAAAGCCCTCCATAAACTGAATGGTATGATCTTTACTAACCGCCACTGCAACACCCGCTATATGGTGTTCATTCATCAAATTTTCGACAAAATCGCTGAACTCTTGCCATTTATTTGTCATCGTTTACACTCCCTTTTCGTTATACTTTTATTATTCCGTTTAATCTCCCCATTTCCTGCTGCGGGTGACAAATGTTCTCGGACTGCGTATAATAATGACTATCAACACTTCCCCTTAAAGGAGACTTCTCATGAAATTAAAGTTTAAAGTGTTCGGAGGACTTAGAGAGCAATTCGCCCATATTACTAAGCAAGACTGGATTGAATTTGAGGCCGGCATGACACTCGGAGACTTCTTAAGTCAATACGAATTTCCACCTAAAGCCTATTGGATGGCGGCTGTTAACAAGACTCTCGTTCGCGACGATTACAAATTAAAAGATGGCGACATTGTTGATATTTTCCCACCGATTGCAGGCGGGTGTTAATCTAATAAAAAGAGTTGCCACATTGAAGCAATCATTTGGCAACTCTTTTATTTGATGCTAAAACACAAAGCTAATTCTGCATTATGCCCCAGACTTATGCCTGATTGCCATAAGCGATCCAGATGAGTTCCAGTCGTTCATTCTCAGCTGCACAAAACGTATGCTTCACGAAGGGAGGAACATGAACAGCCACTCCCCGCGATAGCTTCAGTTCAACCCCATCAATACAGGCTGTTCCCCTTCCACCAATGACAGTGAAACACTGATTCCAAGGGTCTTTTTCGTCGCTATTAATCTGTTGATCACCAGTGATTGTATAATATGCGGATCTCATCCCATGCCCGTAAGCCAGTACTGTCACATTACCTCCATGCACAACCCTAGTATGTTCCAGACCAAAATGGGTTACAGTTGGGTATGATTTGCAGAAGAAGTGAGTACCCAAGTGATAGAGTAATTGCATCGTTTGGCCAGCAAACTGCACATCTTGACCGAACTGGATACCTAACGGAGTGGGATCAGACATGCGTGCTCTTCCTGCTGCAGTGAGCCCACTCCAAACGCCATCCAATAAATTCTGGAATGTATCGTTATTCATTACAAAAGTAAATAGGGCATCTTCTCGCAGACCAGCATAAACGACAGCATTATCCGGTAAAAGTTCCAGACAACATTCTTTCTCATCAACTTTGAAATTGACCCAACCCACTAAATCTTTCGGTTTAATTCTTTGATAATTACGCGCTAGTTGCTTCATTTTATCAAGCATTTTAAAACCCCCATTCATCAAATCCTGTTCATTCTAATAACTACATATATTCGCTGTTGCTCTTCACTATCATACTATAATGCTTTCTAAAATTAAATAATATTATCACTATAAGTTTTGATTATCCGCTTCAGGTTACTTGATTCCGCTATTCCTCACTCGATCGATTATGCTTCACACTGTCTGCAAATTAAAGAAAATCTACAGTAACATGCTCTCGGTGGCTATGTACTGGTGCATCGTAAACCCATTGCTTTTTATATAATTAGTGAGTATTCTCCATTTTGGAAGGGACAACCAATATGGTCGTCCCCTTTCCTTTTTGAGTAGTGCTCTAACTATGATACCATCTACGGCGTTTTATTGAGGTCTAAGATAAAACCTCCGCCATCACCCGTCATTACTTCAGGCAAGATGCCATTCCATTTTTTGATCCATTCAAGCTCTAAGATCGCTGGATTCTCCAATAGAGACTCTGCAATGATTCGCTTCTCGTCGGCTTCAGCCTGCGCCTCAATGACTCTGCGTTCAGCATCAATCTGTGCCTGCAATCTATTTTGCTCTGCGGTCTCAACTGCTTTCTTAGCAACCGCTTCGCGGGTGATAGCATCTTCAATATCATCCCCGGCATCTGTATCTAGAAAGGTGACAGAGTGTAAACTGATTCCGTTTTCTTGAAGCCGTGCTTGTAAATTGGCTTCAATCGTCAGATAGACCTCATTCCGCTTGCTACCCAGAATTTGAATGATGTTATATTGGGTCGTAACTGATTCGATGGCACGCTGGGTTGTGGGGATAATTAAGTTGCGATCGACGTTATCAAGGGTTTTAAAGCTTTTGAATACCTCAAAGGCCCTTAGTTTGTCCACCTTATACTTGATATCCACTGTCATAGTCAGGAACTGGGAGTCCATGGTTTGGCCATAGACATTCATAATCTGCTTTGACTGCACCTCGGTGCTGATCTCGTAAATCTTGTCCCAAGGCATCACGATCTTAAGGCCTTCTTCTAAAATCTCGTCCTGAACACCCCCACTAAAGGGGGCGAAGCGAATCCCTACACTGTTTGCGGGAATAATGATAATCGCACGTGACCCCACTGCGGCTAAAATTAGAACCACCACAATTACAATTAGTAGGCGCCCCGTTCCCTTTAGCGACCGTGTTGGTCTCTGCGGCATTTGAGGTAATTTCACTTTAAAATCCATAATGGTTTCTTTCTCCTTCTTACAAGCTCAATTTTTATAGAAAAATCAGAGCAGATGAAGTGTTGGTCCATTCAACTCTGATACTATATTATGCCCACTATTCGTAAAATCAAACAAATTTTCGTAGATAGACGACCAATAGCGGCCCGATTCCTAGAAATCCAGCTCACGAATCGTTCCTTATAAATTTGCAATATAAAAAAAGAGCCCATGGTTACCCACCACATATGGGTTACCGCAAAGCCCTTTGCTTTTATTGAGTAAATACTTGTCTTATATTTGAAGTGTTTTCCAATCACCCTTGCGGAAGATGCGGGTCATGAGTAAGCTGCGTACGGACCAATCAATAATCACTGCCACATACACGCTCCATAATCCCCAATGTAACTGTGTAATAAACAACCATGTTAATCCCAGACGGATTAGAAAATTACCGACAACACTCAGATAAAGAACCGGCTTAGTCGCTCCAGCTCCCCTCAGTGCACCGCTGATTGCAAAGGCCAAAGCCTGTGGAATCTGGGCAATGCCAACCACTCGCAATACAAGTGAACCCGCCTTGATAACTTCAGGGTCAGTCGTATATATTTTGATAAATAACGATGGAATAACGATGAATAACCCACCCATGAATCCCATGAGCAATACCGCTAGTTTTGCGGCTGACCAGCCACTTGCCTCCGCCTGCTCAGGGCGTTTAGCGCCAAGATTTTGACCAACCAGCGTCGCGGCTGCTACAGAGAATCCAATAGCTGGCATGAACGAGAGTTGCTCGATATTACTACTCAAAGTTGTAACAGCTATAGCGGTTGTGCCAAGAATCGCTACGATTTTAGTGGTTAGCATTAAGCTGACACTTTGGGCAAGACGCTCAAGTGCGGCAGGTATTCCAATGCGGAATAAGCGTTTAATGGTTGTGAAATCTATTGTTAATAATGCTTTAGCCGTGATGTGCAAACCACCACTGCCCTTAGTTAACACGTATAACATAATCACTAAACTGATCAAGCGAGAAATACTTGTTGCAATAGCCGCCCCTAAAACACCTAAAGCGGGAAAGCCGAAGTGACCGAAAATCAAACAATAGTTAGCGATGACATTGAAAACATTATCGACGATGCCTGCAACAAAGGGCGTACGTGTATCCCCTGCACCGCGCAAACTCGCCGTAACTAAGATTCCCACGTAAGCAAAGACCATGCCAGGACTATAACCCTGCAGATAGATGATGCCATTGTCCACAACACCACCTGTAGCCCCCATAAAGACTGTAATCATACGCGCCCCAAAAAAGACAAATATGGCGAGTGCTATAGCTAAAACACTGCCTGTCATAAATGATTGAGCGGCTGCTTTGCGTGCTTCATCCTCTTTGCCTGCCCCAATGGAACGTGCGACAAGGGCCGTCGTTGCTGTACCTAAACCTAAAAAGATTGACATGGCCACAAAGAGCGGCCTAAAACTCAAACCAATACCAGCAATGGCTTCTTGACCAAGACGACCGACCATCGCCATGTCTACGACCTGAGCCAATGTTTGGAGCATCATTTGAGCCATAACCGGCCATGCCAATAAAAGCACTACTTTATTTAAAGGCAAATCACTGTCAATCCAAGAATGCCTCTTTTTAACTTCGTATTCTTGTTTATTACTCATACTTTCCCCAATCTACTCTTTCCAGAAGATGCTGTCTATTATATCATAGTTAGTGGAGGAATGAATATGAAGAATAAAAATGTTTGGTTACTCGCACTGATGCTGATCGCCCTAGGAGCCCTGTTGATTGTGGGCTATAGTTTGGCACTGAGGGTATTCATGTAGTTACAAACTACTCATAATACTTGGGGCAGCTATTGAGCTGTTCCTTTTTTGATGAATCCGATTAGTAGGTAGTAGTTAGCTGTTAGGGGTTAGGCAATAAATGATAGGCGATGGGCCAGGTCTAATCTAAACATCCTTTACATAGGGATTTACTTAATATTCACATCCCTTCTAAAACAATTGAAACCACAAAGGGCACGAAGAGGAGAAGGTGTTTGTGCAAATACATCACTGCGAGCCTGTCGTGAGAATTTGTAGTTAGCGCTACTTTGAAAAGATCGGATATTGCTGGTTGAAGATTAAGATTCTCACGTCGCGCTAACGCTCCTCAGAATGACATATCGTAGGATATTACTTGAAATCGCACCATAGCAGGTTGAAAGGTGGATAGATGAATGGTTCGTTGGTCAGGGTTAGGACATTTGTCCTCCTCCAAGGAGCACAGCGACTGTAGGATCTCACTTAAACAGTTTAAATCCTACATCCCAATAGTAGACCCTTCGACAGGCTCAGGGTGACAGTATCTAAATATTCGATTCCTCTACTGAGCACTATGCCCTTTTGTTTAAACATCAAAACTGCGTTCCGCCTCGGCGGAACGCAGTTTTTATACTTAAATACACTTTTTGAGTCGAGATAAATGAGGTTAGTTCAAGGCGCCAGCAAAAACCGAAATGATGACGTATTTCAGCATGCCATTTCAGTACGACTCCGAAACCCTTCGTCAGGCTCAGAGTGACAGTTCCCGGCGATCGCTTCATAATTAACCTATTCGCTAGCACTCTATTTAAACACTAAACTCCGTACCGCCATCGGCGGTACGGAGTTTTTTTTACTTGATAATTAGAATCTCAGAAATGCGATGATACCTAGGCGCGAGCATGTTTGTGCGATGATGGCGTACATATGGTACGTCGAATAAGCAAACATCCGAGCAACAACGGTAGCGCTCATTTCTGGAATTCTTAAGTTAGCGGATTATATGCCAGTTAACCTGCCGCCCACTCATGAAATGCACTTGACTATCTGT
This sequence comes from uncultured Clostridiaceae bacterium, assembly GCA_964625175.1. Taxonomy (GTDB): domain Bacteria; phylum Bacillota; class UBA994; order PWPR01; family PWPR01; genus CAZVAO01. The sequence goes on along the minus strand of CAZVAO010000056.1, from coordinate 8,178 downwards.
GTAAATAATCGTTTGCTCCAGTGCAATACGAACCAGCTGATCATCCCACTCTGGAATCGTTTTCACGATATTGAGTTCCATGGCATAGGCGGTATTCTCAAATAATTCATAATCGCCACGTCCAGGCACACCTTCTTGGTGATCCCAAAGACCGATTGTTGGACCAGCCCCATGGCCATTATAACCAATAGGATGTGAGTAAATGGATGGGATAATGCCTTCTGACTGCGCTTGATCCAAAGCCCCACGTAGAATCTGGTTACCACTATGACCTGTCTTCATATGCATTGCATGGATGTCTTGAAGACGATTCCCTGTGGCTAAAGCATCGACCAGCCCTTTAGGCACTTCATTCTCACCCAGCTTTAAGACATAAGCATTCTGTTGGGTATCGGTACAAAGGCCAAGATAGACAATCCCGATATCACAGTGGAGTACATCGCCTGGCATAATAATAGTATCGCTATCCACCGATTTGCAACCGTGTCGTTGAATATCGATGGATGGCATAAACCAACTCTTAAGTCCCAAACTATTAATCCGCTGCCGAATCCACCAGGCTACATCATTCGCCGTTGTAACACCTGGGAGAACGACCCGAGAAGAGAAAGCCTCACGAATGAGTCCATGGGCGATTTCATTAATGCCAACATAGGTGGCAATCTCATCTGGCGTTCGATACTCAAGCCACCCGAGACATAATCGCTCAGCCCCTTTGAAGCGGGACACATACTTCTCGCCTAACGCGTCTGCCAGCAAGTCGTACTCCCCTTTTGTCAGACCATCACCGAAGGCAAACGTGTTGCTAATATTGATTCCAATTGTTTTTGGGTCGCGCTCTTTGACAACCGCCGCTAAACACTCATGCTGGGTCAAACTCTTATCTGTCCAAACACCCTTATAATAAACCTCAAGGGCAGGAACAGGACGAGCCAAGCTCAACCGCTCTACAGTACCATCTTCTTTACGCGTAAAAACCAGAATCGTGCGGCGACGGGCAGAGAGCATGCGAGCGGGTAACAAGGTCATCGTAACAGGATCTTCGTTGTATTCGCGAGCAATCACAATCCACATATCGAACCCTTCGCGTGCCATAATCCGCGGTAAAACCGTCTCAAGGCGCAGCTTCAACCAGCGATCCCTGACATCTGCACGCTCACGTAGTGGCAGTATTTTGTGTTCAAAATTGGAGAAACCGGCTACATCAATCTGCTTGCGCACACCTAATTCACTCATAAATAGACCTCCTATTATAATTTCACATATCCGACGTTATCTTTAATCTCGATTGTAGTTCCAAACGGTTTAGATAGTTCTGCAAATTGACGCAAGATATCAGCACCTTCTGCATCAAGCGCTAGCATAGGACGACCGCGTACGGTGCGCTTTTTACCGAAACCGAGGGTGATGGGGTACAATTTAATCTCAACAACCTTACCATCTTCAAAGCGACACCATGGCAATACGGACTGCCAGAAACGCGGTGCAGATGGGAATCCTTTTTGATCACCATCCGAACGCTTATCATAATAATCGGCCGGTGTATTTTCATGGGTCAATTGTGTTTTTAGATAGTTATCATGGGGCATGATGCGCACGGTCTCATTCTGGAAGACAAAGTTGCCTAAGCTGTAAAAGATCGGCTTGCCATTATAGATTTCCAAACCACGCATGTAGTGCGGGCCATGGCCCAGATAGATATCCGCTCCAGCATCAATACAATCGTGAGCAAATGGCTCATGGAATTCAGCTGGCTTCCAGAAGTCTTCCGGGTGACCCTCATGGCTATGCATAGAAAACACGACAAAATCGGCCTGTCGTGCGGCATCACTAATCCACTTGAGATTGCCTTCGCGATCTGCTTTACTTATAGTGGTATGGATACCAGGATTATCGCCTTGGACAAACTTTGTAGCACCGATGCTACAAACCCCATCAGGTTCCGCAGCACGCCAACCTGCTTTAACAAATACATCTTTCTGCTTCTTGCTGCCGGTATTCTCATTAAGTTTTTTGACATACTCAAAGTGCGCTTTGTCCACCTCGTAATAGGTATTGTAGTGCACAGGATTAAGTCCAGGTCGTCCCTTGGAATCGTTGCGCTGTTCACCTGCTGCTCCGTGGGCAGCAAAACTAGAAGCCGCAGCAATGAGCGCTACGCGACCATTATCCAAGTCAAGAAAACGGGGAGAGCGAGCATCTGACAAATTCTCTCCTGTTCCGGCATGGGTAAACCCATAATCATCAAAAATTTCTATTGTCCGTCTCATGCCAGTTGCACTGTAATCTAAGGAGTGATTATTGGCGAGTGAGAAAAGGTTAAACCCAGCATAATCCATATCCAACATGATGGTTTCATCGACCTGTGTATAGGTTCCTCCACTTTGGGCGACGGGGTATCCCTCAAAGTTGTGGACCAACATTTCGAAATTTGTGAATCGAATATCAGCGTCTTGCACAATCTTCCACATATCAAGATAGGCTGGTTCTGTATACGGACGTAATGAGCGGGTAATAAAGATATCACCTGTAGCAGTCAGTGTAAAATTGCGTGATTCATCGTTATACTTCATTCCAACACCTCCATGTTTATCTTGTTAGATAATTAGCTATTAAATAAGCATTCTCCTGCTAAATGCTACGGGAATCGAATAAAATTTTTCAATTTAGCCCTTTAAGTGATTCGAACAGTAGGGATTGCTATTGACGTGCCTCAAAACTATAGATAGAATACAAACTGGACCTGGTGTCTAGAAGAGAGTGATTACTGTGAATCAAACACCTGACAAACGTAATACACCCATCGTTTTATCTGATCTTTTGCGTTTTTATATTCCCTTAGGCCTATATGCCGTTATCATGATGTCAAGTCATTCGGTGATTAACTCTGGTGTCAGCCGAGTTGCTAATCCTACGATTGCCCTTGCTGCTTATGCACTAACGATGAGCATCATGAACATGTTTGCCTCCCCCACCTTTACGACACGGCAAATGCTTGTTGCCTTGGCTCATGACAAAGCGAGTTTTCGAACAGGTCGCAAATTGATGATTCAAATTGCTGCCGTTTCATTCGCTCTGCTATCAGTCATGGCGTTTACACCTGTAGGCGAATTTGTTTTTATTAATATTTTTAATGCGCCCGCCGACCTCTATCCTGAGATTGCTATTGCGGCGCGGTTTTGTGTTGCCCTACCTTTTATTTACACACTGCGCGCCTATAGTCAAGGAATAATTATCACGCGTAAAAAGACGCAATATTTAACCTACTCAGTTGCTGTCCGTATTGCCTTCATGTTGTTTCTGGCGGTGACACTCCCCAAACTCGATTTATTCAATGGTGCAACGGTAGGGATTCTCATCTGGCTTTTGGGAATGGCTTGTGAGGCATCTGTTAATTCCTTCTTCGCCTTTAGGCTCTACCGTCACATACCTGAGAATTCTACACATGAAGAAGAACGTCATCACCTAACAACTGGTGATGCCTTCACCTTCGTCTGGCCCCTTCTGCTGATGTCTTTCATTTGGACATTGGGTCGACCCTTGCTGAATTTTGGTTTGACACGCACCGCAGATCCTGAATTGTCCCTTGCCACCTATCAAGTTGCCCAGAACTTAGTCTGGATCTTCATGGGGTTCATTGAAAACAATCTTAGGCAGGTTACCCTCATTTACGGGGGCTCACAAGACCGTGTCGCCTATTTACGTAAGTTTCGAACGATTATCAGTTTGTCGCTATCGGGTCTCTTGGCTATATTAGCTTTTACACCACTCGGCACATGGATGCTGGAAAACCTGATTGGTGTGACCCCCGCCTTAGCTGCCGCGAGTAAACCTGTGATGATGATTCTGATCCTTGCCCCCGTACTGATCGCGAGCAATGAGTTTTATATGGGCTTGCTGATGGGTCTCAGAAATACCAAGATACTAAGTGTAGCGAAAATGGTAAATATGGCCGTTGCCTCAATTAGCGTTCTAGTTTTAGCCCTAATCATGCCCCAAATCGGTGCCATGGCTGCTGCGATTGGTATGATTGTTGGGTTGGGGGTTGAAGCAACCGTGTTGCGGTCTGCGTTTCTGCGATCCGTTGCGAAGGCGAAGCAAGCAAAGACCTCCTCCTAGACACGACCATCTAACATTCACATTAAATATTAAAACCCCGAGGAATTAATTCCTCGGGGTTTGTTCTATGCTTTATCTTACTTCAATTTTAGCGTATTTAGCGATGCTCTTTTGTAGTAGCAAATGACCAGTTCCAGCAGCGATTATAAAGATGCCGACCAGCACATATTTCAAACTACTTAGGGTAACCGCTGCTCCCAAAACCTTGATCACACCGTATGCAAGGATTCCTACTGCGATGCGCCAGGCTAAAGCAACCAAAATATTTAGGTTATTCTTAATGGCTTGCGTAGGGCTTGTCCAGTTGAGGATGGGTTTGCTGATATCAATAATCATATCGATCGTCAACATGGCATAGATCGCCGGGATGATTAAGACAAATGCCCAGAGGATATCCGAAATACCCAACGGCAAGATCCACAGTAATAAGGGTAATGTAACCATGATGCTCAATGTAATGATATAGGCACAGCTGATTAG
>CAZVAO010000056.1:0-3479 GCA_964625175.1 uncultured Clostridiaceae bacterium | reverse complement strand
CGCCGAACAAGTGCCCTTCTTACAGAGCTCCCACCATAATCTGCTCGTTTCGTGATGACCTTGGTTTCTCCTTGATTATATTGACGCAAGGATTGACGCACCATGGGCCGAATAAGGAAGTTAACTGCCACAATTAAAGCCATATTCAACACGACAAAATAGAGCAAAGCGCTGATTGATCCATTGACCATCTGGGTTGCCCATATTGATGGGGGAAACTGCAGTCCCAAATAGTAGAGCAAACCATTGCCTGAGAGAAAGAGCTTAACTAAAAAATCGCTCTCCATCGATTGGCGCGTTACAACAATCTGCAGGCCAATAATCACGACAAACAGCATGATGTTCACGAATACGGTAACGATTCGCCGATTGAGGAAGCGACCTAACGCCCCCATGAAGGCCATCACTAGAAGTGCTGATACAAGGAGCGGAATCATGGGCACCAAGAAAACGGCCAACACACCACCCACCAAACCAATTAAGGTCATGTGACCACGGCTAAAGAAGGTAATAAGAGCAGGTAAGACCAACGCCATACTCATAATCCAGCTATAAATGTATTGCACCGATAAGCGTGAAAGAATAATGGTGTTCTCCGTGATCGGCAAGGTCAAGAGAAATCCTGTGTTCTTTGAATAATAGAAAAGGTTGATTAAGGCAGAAAACGAAAGTAACAGCACCATCAGGGAAGCCCCTAAATAGAGCACTGTAATGGTCAATTCAGGCATACCAAGGGGCTCAAAGCCTTGGTAGACCGCATTTGCTAATTGAAACCCCATGACGCCAAAGCTAAATACCAATAATAAAAGCAAAGGAATCATCATACGGCGGCGATTACCCACACCCATATTTCGGGTTAATAAACGCCAGTAATTTTTCATTTCAACTTTAGTCAATGCAATGTAATTACTCATCTTCGGTCAACTCCAAGAAGATGTCTTCAAGAGATGCTGATTTCGCGCGAATCTCATCCACCGTGCCCAGTGCGATAATCTTGCCGTTCTTGATAATTGCAATACGATCACAGAGATCCTCGACGACTTCAAGAACATGGGAAGAGAAAAACACAGTTCCTCCTTTCGCGCAATGTTCTTTCATCAGATCCTTCAACATGCGCGCTGAACGGGGGTCAAGCCCCGCCAAAGGCTCATCCAAGATAAATAATTGAGGGTCTGGCAGCAATGCCCCACTAATGAGCAGTTTCTGTTTCATACCGTGGGAATAGGAGTTAATCGCCTGCCCCAAATTCTCATAGATTCCAAACGGTTTCGTGAATTTCTCAATCTTTATCTTTCGTAGCTCTGCAGGTACACCATAGATATCCCCAATGAAGTTGAGGTAATCGAATCCACTGATGGCATCAAATATTTCAGGATGATCAGGCACAAAGGTGAATTGTTTTTTTGCCGCAACTGGATCTTGTTGTACATCCACATTGTTAATCAGCACTTGGCCATCAGTTGGGAATAATAACCCGGTAATCATATTGATTGTGGTTGTTTTCCCCGCCCCATTTGGTCCGATAAACCCAAATATTTCGCCAGGTTCGACCTGCAAATCGATCCCATCAACCGCTAGTTTCTTTCCATCATAATTTTTAGTTAAATTCATTAACTTTAACAATAGTCATTCACTCCCAATTAAAAATGCATTACCCATATACATCTATTAGTCGGCAAATACGGCCGCTAAATCAATTATACCCTATAACAAAAAACTTAAACATCTCTACAAGAATTATTTTGGCAACTTTAATAAAAGCAATAATATGTTATAATTAGAGAGTCTCAAAGCGATCTTGATCCTAAATTTATCGGGTTGTCTGATTGTTTTGAGTCATTTTTCAACAATTTATCAATAAGGAGTTCGAATATGTTAAAGAATGATTCCCTTTATTATCCTTATCCCGCACGCAGACGCGCAGTATTTGCCCGCAAAGGCATGGTAGCCACTTCTCAACCGCTAGCCGCTCAAGCTGGGCTAGATATCCTTAAAAAGGGTGGTAACGCGATTGACGCAGCCGTGGCAACTGCCGCTTGCCTTACTGTATTAGAACCTACCTCCAATGGTATTGGTGGAGACGGCTTTGCTCTCGTTTGGACCAAAGGAAAACTTCATGGTTTAAATTCCAGCGGTCCCGCACCAAAGGGGATCTCAATTGACGCAGTCAAGGCGCTTGGTTACGATGAGATGCCAACCTATGGCCTAATCCCTGTAAATGTTCCTGGGATTCCTGGTGCCTGGGCAGCCTTAAATAAGAAATTTGGCAAACTGCCCTTAAGTGAAGTTTTAGCCCCCGCAGTCAAATATGCGCGTGAAGGTTATCCTGTTTCACCCGTTGCCTCTGCCGCATGGAAGCGCGGGGCTGCCAACTATCGCGCAAAATGCGCAGGTGGTGAATTCGCCGAATGGTTTAAAGTTTTCGAGCCCAATGGCAAAACCCCTGAAGCAGGCGACATGTGGGCTTCTGAGGATCATGCCCGCACCCTGGAACTGATTGGCGAAACCAATGCTGAAGCCTTTTACCGCGGCGAACTTGCTGATAAAATTGATGCCCTTTCTAAAGAATACAACGGCTTCATCCGCAAGGAAGATCTCGCCGACTTCTATCCCGAATGGGTTGAACCAGTGGGCGTTGAATACCATGGCTATAATGTTTGGGAGATTCCACCTAATGGGCAAGGTATTGTCGGTCTAATGGGATTGCAAATTGCCAAAGGTTTGGAAATGGGCGGTCGTGATGATGTCAAAACCCTTCACAATCAAATCGAAAGTATGAAATTGGCTTTCGCTGACGGACTTAAATATGTCACCGATAGCAAGTATATGAATGTCACCAATGAAGAGTTGCTGTCAGAAGAATACGCAGCCAAACGGCGCGCCCTTATTAGCGATGTCGCGCTCGAACCTGAAGCTGGCGAACCCAAAAAGGGTGGCACGGTTTACCTCTGTGCAGCTGATGAAGAAGGCAATATGATTTCCTACATTCAGAGTAACTACATGGGCTTCGGCTCAGGGATTGTCGTTCCTGGAACGGGTATTGCATTGCAGAACCGCGGCAAGAACTTCTCACTGGACCCAACACACGATAACCATCTTGAAGGTGGCAAACGCACCTATCATACCATTATTCCTGGTTTCCTGACCAAAGGTGATGTCCCGGTCGGACCATTCGGCGTTATGGGTGGTTTCATGCAACCACAAGGTCATATGCAAGTAGTCATGAACGCTGTCGATTATAACCTCAACCCCCAAGCAGCGCTTGATGCACCGCGTTGGCGCTGGAACAGAGGCATGGAAGTTAGTCTTGAGATGGGCTTCCCCCAGCATGTCATCAATGCTTTGATTCGCAAAGGCCATAAAATTACTGTTGAATCCAGTCAAGGTGGGTTTGGGCGCGGTCAGATCATCTGGCGCGATCCTGAAACTGGCGTGCTGGTTGGCGGTACTGAATCACGTACTGATGGTACGGTAGCCGC
>CAZVAO010000055.1:0-15304 GCA_964625175.1 uncultured Clostridiaceae bacterium | reverse complement strand
CGTGAAGGTGGCCGCACAGTAGGCGCTGGCATCGTTACCACAATTATTAAGTAGGTTATATTGAGTTAAGTCATAGCATGAGGTTGACTGAATAGCCACCTCATGCTATTCTTGTCTGTACAGCAGACTATACTGTTGGTTGAATTGTTGGTGAACTGAAGTAACAATGACCACGAGTGTGGACCTATACATAACTTGTATGAACGATGCAGACAAAAATGGAAGAATAGTTACAAATACAACTGTTTTTTGTCATTAGATTTGTGATTGTTTCATTGACACTCAGGTCTATGTATGGTACTGTTACGGGGTACTCTTATGCGTAAGTGTATTTTTTGTGAGTTTAAATATATATTTTAGATGGAGGTGCTCGTTATGCGCGTTGGAATTACATTGGCGTGTACTGAATGCAAACAGCGTAATTACAGAACAAGTAAGAATCGCCGAACGCACAATAACCGATTAGAATTAAACAAATATTGCAAGTTCTGCCGAAAGCACACATTGCACCGGGAGACTAGGTAGTAGCATTAATTAAAGGATGTGGCAATTATGTCTGCAAAAGTGCAGCCCAAGAAGAAGAAATCGATTATAAAATTTTTTAGAGATATACGCGCTGAGTTACGTAAAGTAAACTGGCCGTCACGCTCTGAGCTTTTTAAGGCTACCGGTGTCGTTATTGCTGTCGTTATTGGGGTCAGTCTACTTATGCTCATTCTCGACTCTATTTTCGCACAGCTACTGCAACTAATTCTCTAGTATTGACAGGAGGGAACGGTTAATCCGGTTTTGAATGGCTGAAAAAAAGTGGTATGTTGTTCATACCTATTCAGGTTATGAAAACAAAGTAAAAGCAAATATGGAAAAGCGCATTGAATCGATGGAAGTAGTAGATTTGATTTTTCGTATAGAGGTGCCTACTGAAGAGGTTACCGAAGTAAAGAACGGCAAAACTAAAACTTTCGATCGCAAAATATTCCCTGGCTATGTTCTGGTACAAATGATCATGAACGAGAACTCTTGGTATGTCGTGCGCAATACGCCTGGTGTAACCGGATTTGTAGGACCGGGATCTCGACCTGTTCCACTTGAAGATCACGAAGTAGATCAGCTACTTGGTGAGGGTGGGAAAGTTGAACCGATAATAGAAATCAGATTTACTATCGGTGAAGAAGTAAAGGTTGTTGATGGTCCCTTTGCAAGCTTTACAGGGGTTGTCGAAGAAGTCTCCGCTCCAAGAAAGCGTATGAAAGTGCGCGTGGCGATGTTTGGACGCGATATACCCTTGGAACTTGATTTTAATCAAGTCGAAAAATTATAGTAATTTATTAGAATTATATTGAGGAGGTGCACACATGGCCAAGAAAGTCATCAACGTTATTAAATTGCAAATTCCCGCTGGAAGAGCAAACCCTGCTCCACCCGTAGGTCCAGCGTTAGGTCAAGCTGGTGTCAACATCATGCAATTTTGTAAAGACTTTAATGCGCGTACACAAAAAGACAATGGTTTGATTATCCCTGTAGTTATTACAGTTTATTCGGATAGAAGCTTTACTTTTATTACTAAAACTCCACCTGCTGCAGTTTTATTAAAGAAAGCTTGTGGTCTTGAGTCTGCTTCAGGAGAACCAAATCGCATTAAAGTTGCAACCGTAACGAAACAGCAAGTTAGAGAGATTGCAGAACTAAAAATGCCTGATCTTAACGCTGCTAATATCGAATCTGCTATGCGCATGATAGCAGGAACTGCACGTAGTATGGGAATTGTTGTAGAGGAGTAATTTGCTCGCAAAATCGTGGGAGAGTTGAACCAATGGGTTCGCTCGTTAATACCACTAGGAGGTAAATAAATGGCTAAACAAGGAAAACGTTACACAACTGCTAAAGAGCTGATAGAGCGCAATCAATTTTATGATCCAAATGAAGCCCTTGCATTAGTTCAGAAAAGTGCTACTGCTAAATTTGATGAAACCATTGAAATCGCTGTGAAATTGGGGGTTAATCCCCGCCATGCGGATCAACAAGTGCGTGGTGCTGTTACCATGCCTGCTGGGTTAGGTCGTACTGTGAGAATACTTGTTTTTGCTAAAGATGATTTAGCAGAGGCTGCAAGAGAAGCAGGGGCCGACATCATTGGTGATGAGGAAACCGCTGCTGAGATTCAAAAAGGTTGGATGGATTTTGACCTGGTTTTAGCAACACCTGACATGATGCGTGTTGTAGGACGATTAGGTCGGGTTTTAGGACCACGTGGTTTAATGCCCAACCCTAAAGCTGGAACAGTAACTGCCGATATTGCAGAAGCAGTTAAAGAGTTTAAAGCTGGTAAAATTGAGTACCGTGTTGAGCGTGCTGGTATTGTACATGCTCCAATCGGCAAAGCATCTTTCTCTTTGGAAGATTTAATGATTAACTTTCGGGCACTTATGGCTGCATTGATGAGAGCGCGTCCTGCGGCTGCCAAAGGTCAATATGTTCGCAGTGTGACGGTGAGTTCAACTATGGGCCCTGGCGTTAAGGTTAATACTCAAAAAGCATCTGAATAATAAGTTGACAACTTAACGATACTGTAGTATCATCATTTTTGGCTGTAGACAACAGGTGCTTACGAGCTTAATTTCCTGTCGAGGCGCATGGTAAGAATATAATCGCAAATATTTTGCGTTATTGAAACCAGCCCTTGTCTAGAGGGCTGGTTATTTGTTTTAAGGAGGTGGAAATGTGGGAATGCGTGAAGCGAAGCAAGTACAAGTAAATGAAATCCGAGATCGTTTTGAGCGAGCACAGTCTGCAATTTTAACGGATTATCGAGGGATCAATGTTGCAGATATGACTGAATTGCGCAAGCAATTACGTGATGCTGGTGTAGAATACAGAGTTTTGAAAAATACATTAGTAAAGCGTGCTTTAGAAGGTATGAATGTTGAAGATGTATTTGATTCACTGCAGGGACCTACTGCTATTGCTTTTAGTTATGGAGATCCCGTGACTGCTGCCAAGATTATTAGTGAGTTCAATAAAAAACAAGCTAATAAACTGCCAACGATTAAGGCAGGTGTTTTGGAAGGCAAGTATTTAGATTTTAACGGCGTTAAGGCGTTAGCTGATTTACCGTCACGCGAAGTATTGTTAGCAACTGTTTTGGCAACTATGCAGGCACCAATCACTGGGTTTGTACGGGCATCTAATGGCATCATCGCCAGTTTTGTATATGCATTAAATGCTGTTCGAGAACAAAAAGAACAAGCATAACAAGAAAAATCAGGAGGCTTATCATGAATAAAGAACAAATTATTGAAGCTATTAAAAGTATGACGGTGCTAGAGTTATCTGAACTAGTAAGTGAAATGGAAGAAATCTTTGGTGTTTCTGCTTCTGCTCCTATGGCTATGGCTATGCCTGGTGCTGTAGTTGAAGAAGTCGTTGAGCAAACAGAATTTGATGTCGTTCTTAAAAGCTACGGCGCTAAGAAAATTGGTGTTGTTAAAGTTGTTCGTGCTATTACAGGTGTTGGTCTTGTTGACGCTAAGAAATTAGTTGATGAATGCCCATCCGTAATCAAAGAGGCTGTTAGCAAAGAAGAAGCCGAAGCTTTTAAAGCCCAACTTGAAGAAGCTGGCGCTGAAGTAGAGCTTAAGTAGTTTTATTTCTCAATTAAGAGAGGGCTGCATCTTTTGGTGTGGTCCTCTTTTTTATACCGCTGATCACATAAGTAGCTCGGTGGGTAACGCTTTTCAGTTAGGCACATTCTGTTACTGATAATGTCACAATCATTGTTGACATGGTTCTAACACCATGCTATACTTGTATACTGCTATGAATGTTTAATTTAGCGAAAAAGGTACTAACACATGCAATAATTGCCGCTTTGCGTTGATTTGGCCCCATTTCGGGGTTGAGGACTTGTTCGTGTAGGCACCGTTTTTCGCTTTATTTGCTATATGCTAAAATGAACCAAGGGGTGAAGATCTATATGTCGACCCAAAAGGTGAAACTTGGACGCACAGTTCGTGATTCTTTTGCTCGCACAAATGAAGTCTTGGAAATGCCGGACTTAATTGAGATTCAACGCGAGTCGTATCGATGGTTTGAAGAAGTGGGATTGCGTGAGGCTTTTGATGGGATTTCTCCCATTCAGGACTTCACGGGGAATTTATCACTAGAGCTTCTCGATTACTATTTTGCAGAACCCAAATACTCTGTTGATGAATCACGCGAAAGGGATGTAACCTTTTCGCGACCTTTGCGTGCAAAGGTTCGGTTGCATAATAAAGAAACCGGGGAAGTGAAAGAACAAGAAGTCTTTATGGGAGATTTCCCGATAATGACCGAAAAAGGAACCTTTATTTATAACGGAGCGGAACGTGTCATTGTCAGTCAGTTAGTGAGATCTCCAGGTGCATACTATAAAATTAAGCCGGATAAGGATCACAATCGTTTGATTGAAGCAAAGGTGATTCCTAATCGTGGTGCCTGGATTGAATACAGCTATGATAAACGCGGCGTCGTGTATGTACGTGTCGATCGTAGTCGCAAAGTGCCTGTAACGGTCTTTTTAAGAGCGCTTGGTTACGGCGAGAATGCTGAGATTTATACGCTTCTGGGTGAAGGTGCTCAGGTCGGGGCCACCATCGAGAAGGATAATACAAGCAAGACCAGTGAAGGTTTAATTGAGATTTACCGCAAGATCAGACCGGGCGAGCCACCGACTGAAGAGGCATCGCAGGCAATGATTAAATCAATGTTTTTCCAAGAAAAGCGCTATGATTTGGCCAAAGTTGGTCGCTATAAATTTAATAAGAAACTTAGCTTTGACCACCGTCTCAGGGGCCGTATTTCAGCCACTAATATTGTAGCCGATGAGAATATCTATGCGCCAACGACAGAAATAAATAAAGAGACTGGTGAGGTCATCCGCCAAATCGGGCAATTATTAATTGCTAAAGGTGAGGTATTGGTTCAAGCCAATCAAGCGATCACTGAAGTCGATATTCAGCGCCTGAAATTGGCGGGGATTAATAGTGTCGGAATCAAATTGGAAGACGGCCGTGTGATTAATGTTATTGGTAATGGATACAAGAAGGTTACTTGGGACGAAAAGCTCATTAACCAAACCATTTTATCTGCCATCCAGCTTAAAAAGTCTGTTATCTTTCCTGCTAATACTTATATTGATGGGGATTGCTTAAAAAAACTGAAGAGACATATTTCCAGCCTTAGCGGTACGGTGGTTGAGCTTGAATCGGGTGAAACCGTTGTCATAAGCACAGATTATTATAAGAATGATGTAAAATGTCTAACAAAAGAAGACATCATTGCCAGTATTAGTTATGTATTTAACCTCTTGGATGGGGTTGGCAATTTTGATGATATTGATCACCTTGGAAACCGTCGTTTGCGGTGTGTAGGGGAGCTTTTACAGAATGAGTTCCGTACGGGCCTTTCGCGCATGGAACGTGTTGTGCGCGAAAGAATGACAATTCAGGATACGGAGTCAATCACCCCACAGGCATTGATCAATATTCGGCCGGTTGTTGCCAAGGTTAAAGAATTCTTTGGTAGTAGCCAATTGAGTCAGTTTATGGATCAAACAAATCCTTTGTCTGAGTTATCCCACAAACGTACCCTAAGTGCTTTAGGGCCTGGTGGATTGAATCGAGATCGAGCAAGTTTTGATGTGCGTGACGTACATCACTCCCATTTCGGTCGGATTTGTCCTATTGAAACGCCAGAGGGTCCGAATATTGGTTTGATAGGACGACTTGGAACGTATACGCAGATCAATGAATTTGGTTTTATGCAGACACCATATCGAGTAGTTGATAAGGTTACAGGTAGAGTTACCGATGAAATCCGCTATTTTACAGCGGATGAAGAAGAGGGCTACTACTTTGGACAGTCTAATCTCGACATTGATGCTGAAGGACGCATTCTTGATGAACAGTGTCCTGTAAGGGTTGACCATGATGTACGAGCAGTAAGCCCAGAGCAGGTTGATTTTATTGACGTCTCACCTAAACAGATTTTTAGTATTGCCACTGCATTGATTCCATTTCTTGAGAATGATGATGCCAACCGTGCCTTGATGGGAGCAAATATGCAGAAACAGGCCGTTCCGCTCTTACGTCCCCAGGCGCCTATTGTGGGCACAGGCATGGAGCATAAGGCAGCACTAGACTCTGGTCACGTCGTGATTGCTAAGCGATCAGGGCGAGTATCCTATGTGTCGGGTCGCCGCATTGAAATCACGACCCCAGACAACGAGACCGATATTTATAATTTACATAAGTTTGAGCGATCAAATCAAGGGACTTGCATTAACCAACGTCCATTGGTAAAGCCTAGTGAGGAAATCGCGATTGGCGACATTATTGCAGATGGTTCATCGGTAGATAACGGTGAGTTAGCACTTGGTCGCAATATGTTAGTAGGATTCCTTAACTGGAATGGCTACAACTATGAGGACGCAATTATTATCAATGAAAATGTTGTCAAGCAGGATTCATTAACTTCACTTCATATTGAAGAGTATGAAGGTGAAGCGCGTGATACTAAATTAGGACCTGAAGAGATTACACGCGACATACCCAATGTCGGTGAAGATGCTCTGAAGGACTTGGATGAGCGCGGAATCGTGCGTATCGGTGCAGAAGTAAAATCGGGCGATATCTTGATTGGTAAAGTTACGCCTAAGGGCGAAACGGAATTAACGGCGGAAGAGCGTCTGTTGAGAGCAATCTTTGGTGAGAAAGCGCGAGAAGTTCGCGATACATCAACCAAGGTTCCGCATGGCACGACGGGTATTGTTGTTGACGTAAATATCTTTACTAAGGCGAATGGTGACGAGTTGCCACCAGGCGTTAGTCAGTTAGTGAGGGTGTATGTTGCGAAGAAACGCAAAATCTCTGTTGGTGACAAAATGGCTGGGCGCCATGGAAATAAAGGAATTGTAGCACGGATTGTCCCAGAAGAAGACATGCCATTCTTGCCGGATGGTCGCCCGTTGGATATTATTTTAACGCCTCTTGGAATCCCTTCCCGAATGAATATCGGACAGATTTTCGAGACACATATCGGCTGGGCTGCAAGTGAATTAGGATTAAAAGTTGCCACACCGGTGTTTGATGGGGCGACTGAGGTACAAATTCGCGAATGGCTTCGTAGGGCAGGGTTGCCAGAAACCGGCAAAACAACGCTTTATGATGGTCAAACCGGTAAAGCTTTTTCCAACCCAGTTACGGTTGGCCAAATTTATATGTTGAAACTCTTCCACTTAGTAGCGGATAAGATTCACGCACGTTCTACAGGACCTTATTCCTTAGTTACGCAGCAACCATTGGGTGGTAAAGCTCAATTTGGTGGACAACGCTTTGGTGAGATGGAAGTATGGGCACTTGAAGCATATGGTGCAGCCTATACGTTGCAGGAGATGTTAACGGTGAAATCAGATGATGTGATTGGTCGTGTAAAAACATATGAGGCAATTGTTAAAGGTGAGAATATTCCTGAACCAGGTATTCCCGAATCATTCAAGGTCCTCATTAAAGAGATGCAGAGTCTTAGCTTGGATGTTAGAATACTGGCTGGTGAAGAAGCAATCGATGCTGAAAATATAGCATTAGAAGAATATGATATTCCATTTGAAGTATCGCCAAGTAATGAAGAAGTATTTTTAGATGTTGAAGAAAACCCGAATCAAATCATTGCAGATGTAGCTGATGATGAAATGCTTTCTTACGTTGACGACGAGGAACAAATCGATGTAGATCATATCGATGACGGACCGTCCATCTTAGGAAAACTTCTCCGTTCACTTTCCGAATCAGATGCTGAGCAAGATTCAGAAGCGGATGAGGAAACTGAAGAGAGAGAAATGACAACTGCGGAACGTATTGCTAAACTCAGTCAGATTATTCGTCCGCGTGACGATATCCGCTAAGTAAAGCAGCTTAACTGCCAATTAATATCCGGATGGGAGCGTGCTTCTTATGATAGATCACAATAATTTTGATGCAATGGTAATCGGTTTAGCATCAGCAGAGAAAATTCGTTCCTGGTCAAAGGGTGAAGTGAAGAAGCCAGAGACAATCAACTACCGTACTCTCAAACCAGAGCGCGATGGTTTATTCTGTGAGCGAATCTTTGGACCTCAAAAAGACTGGGAATGTTATTGCGGTAAGTACAAACGAATCCGTTACAAAGGAGTTGTGTGCGATCGTTGTGGGGTAGAAATTACGCGATCGCGCGTTCGACGCGAGCGTATGGCTCATATCGAACTTGCAGCTTCTGTATCACATATATGGTACTTCAAAGGTGTCCCGAGTCGTATTGGTTACGTGTTGGGGATGTCACCACGTGTATTAGAAAAGGTTCTTTATTTCGCCTCCTATATTGTGCTGGACGGTGGAACAACACCACTTACCAAAGCACAAGTACTTGGCGAAGTAGAATATCGTGATGCGCGCGATAAATACGGACAGGCATTTACAGTTGGAATGGGCGCAGAGGCAATTAAAGTTCTCTTGCAAGAGGTTGACCTAGAGGGTTCAGCTAAGGAACTGAGAGATGAGATTGGTTCTACATCTGGCCAACGCCGTAAGCGGGCGATGCGACGATTAGAAATTATCGATGCTTTTATTCGTTCTGGTAATAAGCCAGAATGGATGATTCTTGATGTAATCCCTGTTATTCCACCTGATTTGCGACCGATGGTTCAATTGGATGGTGGGCGTTTTGCTACGAGCGATCTCAATGATTTATATCGTCGAGTCATCAATCGCAATAACCGTCTTAAACGCCTCTTAGACCTCGGTGCACCGAATATAATCGTGCGCAATGAGAAGCGGATGTTACAGGAAGCCGTGGATGCCCTTATTGATAATGGCCGTCGTGGCCGTCCAGTGACTGGACCTGGCAATCGGGCGTTGAAATCATTAAGTGATATGCTTAAAGGTAAGCAAGGTCGTTTCCGTCAGAATTTGTTAGGAAAACGTGTTGACTATTCAGGCCGTTCAGTAATTGTTGTTGGCCCTGAACTAAAACTATATCAGTGCGGACTACCTAAAGAAATGGCTCTAGAGCTCTTCAAGCCCTTTGTTATGAAAGAATTGGTTGAGAACGGAAGCGCAACAAATATTAAATCAGCTAAGAAAAAAGTTGAGCGCATGCATGATGAGGTTTGGGATGTTCTGGAATATGTCATTCGAGATCATCCAGTACTCCTCAATCGAGCGCCAACATTGCATAGGCTAGGTATTCAGGCATTTGAGCCTGTACTCGTTGAAGGAAAGGCGATTCAAGTCCATCCATTGGTTTGTTCGGGTTACAATGCTGACTTTGATGGTGACCAAATGGCTGTTCATGTCCCGCTTTCCGCAGAAGCTCAAGCTGAATGTCGCATTCTTATGCTGTCAGCACACAATCTTTTGAATCCCAAAGATGGCAGTCCTGAATCCGTCCCTGCGAAAGACATGGTCCTAGGTATTTACTATATGACGATGCATCGTGCAGGCGCAATTGGCGAGGGCAAAGTGTTTGGTTCCTATGAAGAAGCATTAATGGCCTATCAGAATAATGTAATCACACTTCAATCATTAATCAAGGTTAAGCGTTTATCAGAAGCGGGAGAGACTTTTATTATTGAAACGACAGTGGGACGGCTAACGCTTAATGAGTATCTTCCTCAAGATTTGGGCTATGTAGATCGCGACTTGCCAGAGAATGAATGTGAACCTGAAGTTAATTTTAAAGTTGGCAAGAAGCAATTAGTGGATATTGTAGACCGTTGTTATCGCAAACATGGGAATACAATTACGGCAGAAATGTTGGACGATTTAAAACGATTAGGTTTTGAGTATGCAACAATGTCAGGGGTTTCTATTGCCGTAGATGATATTATTATCCCACCAGAAAAGCATGCTATTATTGCTAGGGCTGAGGAAGAAGTCTTGCGCATTAAGCGGGCTTTCAGACGCGGACTGCTGAGTGATGAAGAGCGTTATAAGCGTATTATTGAAATCTGGCATGATGTGAAAGCTCAGGTCACAACGGCACTGCGTTCAGCGATCCCAGAGTTTAATACATTAGGGATTATGCACACCTCTGGTGCGCGTGGTAACATCTCCCAGCTTACTCAAATGGGTGGGATGCGTGGCCTAATGGCAGACCCTTCAGGTCGTGAGATTGAGCTTCCTATTAAAGCAAACTTTCGTGAAGGACTTGATGTTCTCGAGTATTTCACCTCAACCCATGGTGCCCGTAAGGGACTTGCAGATACAGCACTGCGTACAGCAGACTCAGGTTACTTAACACGACGTTTAGTGGATGTTTCACAGGATGTTATCGTGCGAGAAATGGATTGTCAAACAACTACAGGTACTTATATAACGGATATCTATGATGATGGGACTATTATTGTGCCAATCGGAGAGCGTATCCAGGGCCGTACAGCTGCAGAAGATATTTGTTACCCGATTTACGTGGATTCTCAAACAGGAGAGTACTGTGACGAAGAGCAAGTAATTGTGGCTGAAGGTGAAATGATTAGCTATATTGCTGCTGACTTAATTGCCGACTTTGGTATTATTAAGGCACCAGCAAGTGGCATTGTACATTTGACAAAAGATTGTTTGACGATTGAAAGCGAAGGACAAACTGAAATAATTCGCTATTTATCCCCAGATCATCGATTATTGGTTAGTGACGGCGATGATGTAATCGTTGGCCAAAAACTAACAGAGCGCTTGATCGATGGCGTTTATACACGTACTATTTTGAACTGTCGTTCTAAGCATGGTGTGTGTGCGACATGTTATGGTAGAGATTTGGCAACAGGGAAAGATGTTCATATTGGTGAAGCCATCGGTACTGTTGCGGCCCAATCAATAGGAGAGCCTGGAACACAGTTAACCATGCGTACTTTCCATACGGGTGGTGTAGCTGGGAATGATATCACACGTGGTTTGCCGCGTGTTGAAGAATTGTTTGAGGCACGTAATCCTAAAGGTCAAGCTACAATAACCGAAATTGATGGTGAGGTTCGGATTGTTGATGAACGAGACCATCGCAAGGTCATCATCAGTAATGAAGAAGGCGAAGCCAAAGAATATAAAATCTCTTATAATCTCCGCTTACGAGTGAATAATGGCGACTTACTAGAGGCTGGTGAGCCACTAACTGAGGGCTCCATTAATCCTCACGAGTTGCTTGAGTCTCGGGGCCTACGTGCAGTACAACAGTATTTACTTGCTGAAGTTCAGAAAGTTTATCGCATGCAGGGTGTTGACATTAATGACAAACACATTGAAGTTATTGTGCGTCAAATGTTACGCAAAGTCAGTGTTGAGGAAACAGGAGATACGGATTTATTGCCAGGTAGCTTGGTCGATGTCTTTGCTTTCGAAGATGCAAATGAAGCAGCTTTAGAGAACAATGGCTCACCAGCATCTGCACGCCCCATTCTTTTGGGAATCACCAAGGCTTCCTTGGCCACGGATTCTTTCTTATCGGCTGCATCATTCCAGGAAACAACACGAGTTCTGACCGATGCTGCCATCAAAGGCAAACGTGATCCATTGTTGGGTCTCAAAGAAAACATCATTATCGGCACCTTGATTCCTGCAGGTACCGGCTTGAATAAGTATAAAGATCTAGTCGTTCGCAATACAACTGTCGCAGAAGAAACCATGGCTGGAATTGCTGAGGGCGACGCTGATTTTGATCTTGAATTTTCTGCTGAGAATGATGAAAATTTAGTATCAGCAGAGATTATTGAGTAATATTCTACGCAACGGATAATGCAATGAGGGTGTGCTTCGGGCATCGCCCTCATTTCTTGCCTTTATTTCTTATCACCAACAAACGCTTTGAGAGCAAAAACGGACATTTTTTTGTTCAACAATAAGTGCGGAAACGTTGTGTAAACAATGTTGACATGCTTATTTCAGCATGATATACTGTTCTAGTCTGTAAAATGCAGTATTGTGCATAGACGCTGCTTGCAACCACAAAATAGTGGTTTTGACTGGGGGACGTTGCCTCGCGGTCATATTATATTGCTAAAACAAAATCGGTAAAACCGAGGGAGGTGCAGTGATGCCGACCATAAATCAGTTAGTTCGTAAGGGTAGAAAAACGACCAAGAAGAAGTCTCCATCTCGTAAATTAGGTGGCTCTCCTCAACGTCGTGGTATGTGCGTACAAGTTCGTACTCAAAACCCAAAGAAACCTAACTCAGCTATTCGAAAGATTGCTAGGGTTCGACTCACAAATGGTGAAGAAGTTACAGCATACATTCCTGGTGAAGGTCATAACCTACAGGAACACTCAGTAGTTTTAGTTCGTGGTGGTCGTGTTAAAGACTTACCTGGTGTACGTTTCCATATTATCCGCGGAACATTAGATACCTCAGGTGTAGACGGTCGTAAACAAGGACGTTCAAAGTACGGAACACGTCGTCCTAAGTAATTAGAAGTTCCAATTTTGCATTAAAACAATTAGTAGTCTACGTAAAGGAGGTTTTAAAATGCCCCGTAAAGGTCCCGTGCCTAAGCGCGATGTGCTAGCGGATCCAATTTATCAATCTAAGTTGGTTACCCGTTTCATTAACAAGTTAATGCTTGACGGAAAACGCGGTGTTGCTCAGCGTATTTTCTATGGTGCAATGGAAATTGTTAAAGAAAAGAGTGGCAATGATCCGCTTGAAGTATTTGAAACTGCAATTAAAAACGTTGCGCCTCTATTAGAAGTAAAGTCACGACGTGTCGGTGGTGCTACCTACCAAGTTCCTCAGGAAGTGAGTGTATTGCGACAGCGTATGCTTTCTATTCGTTGGCTTGTAACGTACGCCCGGCAGCGTGGTGAGAAAACAATGGTTGATCGTTTGGCTGCAGAGCTACTTGATGCCTTTAATAATCAAGGTGGAAGTATTAAGAAAAAAGAAGATACCCATCGTATGGCTGAAGCTAACAGAGCTTTCGCACATTATCGTTGGTAATACAGTAATAATCTTGAGAAAGGAGGCTTCTGTATGAGTGATCAAATTTCTTTAAAAGACGTGCGTAATATTGGCATCATGGCACATATTGATGCTGGCAAAACAACGACTACTGAACGTGTTCTGTTCTACACGGGACGTGTTCATCGTTTAGGTGAAGTGCACGAAGGTGCAGCCACCATGGACTGGATGGTTCAAGAGCAAGAGCGCGGTATTACTATCACATCTGCTGCCACTACCTGTTTGTGGGGCGGTAAGACTATAAATATTATAGATACACCCGGCCACGTAGATTTCACTGTTGAGGTTGAAAGGTCGTTGCGTGTACTGGATGGTGCTGTAGCAGTTTTTTGTGCTAAGGGTGGTGTAGAGCCACAGTCGGAGACGGTTTGGCGACAAGCTGACCGCTATGGAGTTCCTAGAATTGCTTATGTAAACAAAATGGACACGCTTGGTGCTGATTTCGATAATGTTGTTGAGATGATGCGTGACCGCTTAAATGCGGAGGTAGTGCCTCTGCAAGTACCTCTTGGAGCAGAAGAAACCTTCTCAGGGATTATTGATTTAGTGGAGAACAAGCTTATTCACTATAAGGATGATCTCGGAACAGAAATAGAGATAAAAGAAATTCCTGCTGGTTTAGAGGAAGACGTTGCAGCAAGACGATTGGCAATGCTTGAAGCCATTGCTGAGCATGACGATGAATTTATGATGGTTTATCTCGAAGGCGAAGCGTTCACAAGTGCTGAGCTAAAAGCAGTCATTCGCAGATTAACGATTGCAAACTCAATCGTTCCGGTGATGTGTGGTTCATCCTACAAGAATAAGGGTGTTCAACTTCTCCTAGATTCGATTGTCGATTATCTGCCGTCACCTTTAGATGTTGCTGCTGTTGTCGGTATTGATCCCAATACAGATGATGAAGTCACTCGAGAAGCGGATGACAATGCCCCATTCTCAGCTTTAGCTTTCAAAATTATGGCTGACAACTTTGTAGGAAAATTGGCATTTTGTCGAGTGTACTCGGGTGTACTTGAGTCTGGCTCATATGTCTATAACTCTTCGAAGCAGCGCCGTGAACGTGTTGGTCGTATTTTGCGAATGCACGCAAACCGCCGCGAGGAGATTACCCAGGCTACTACAGGTGATATTGTTGCAATTGTAGGGCTTAAATACACTGGGACGGGCGACACACTCTGTTTGGAAGATGATCCAGTGATTCTTGAAAAAATGATATTCCCAGAACCGGTTATTTCACAA
The DNA here is from genome assembly GCA_964625175.1 of uncultured Clostridiaceae bacterium. Lineage (GTDB taxonomy): Bacteria > Bacillota > UBA994 > PWPR01 > PWPR01 > CAZVAO01. Next base: position 1,050 of record CAZVAO010000055.1, on the reverse strand, counting down.
GCTATTGAGCCGCGCACCAGAGCTGATGAGGATAGTCTCAACAGAGCGCTCATTCGAATGGCTGAAGAAGATCCAACCTTCCGATCTTATACGAATATCGAGACTGGGCAAACGATTATCTCCGGGATGGGAGAATTGCATCTTGAGATTATCGCAGACCGCTTGTTGCGCGAGTACAACGTGAAAGCCAGTATAGGCAAGCCACAGGTTGCCTACCGCGAGACAATTGGTAAGGCAGTGCGCTCTGATATGAAGTTCTCAAGGCAGAGCGGTGGCCGTGGACAATATGGTCATGTTGTGATTGACGTTGAGCCGCTTGAAGGTTATAGCGGTTACAAGTTTGAGTCGCAGATCGTTGGTGGTGTCGTACCCCGAGAATACTGGAAAGCAGTCGATCAAGGTATTCAGGATGCGTTGCTTAATGGAACTATGGCTGGATACCCAGTTACAGGGGTCAGCGTCAAACTGGTAGATGGTAGTTACCATGATGTGGACTCTTCAGAGATTGCTTTTAAGGTTGCAGGTTCTATGGCCATGCGTGATGCCCTTCAAAAAGGCCACAGCAAGTTGTTGGAACCAATAGCCCGCGTTGAAGTTGTCGTTCCCGAAGATTATATGGGAGATATTATTGGCGACCTAAATTCCCGTCGTGGTAAGATCGGTGAATTGAACCAACGTTCCGGAGCACGAGTAATTGTCGCTTTAGTGCCTATGTCTAACATGTTCGGCTATGCTACAGATATGCGTTCTCGAACACAAGGTCGTGGATCATATAGTATGGAGTTTTCTCACTACGATCCAGTGCCTGCTCAAATTGCCGAGAAAATTATAAATATTTAATTGTAAAATATCAGGAGGTTTATAATGGCTAAGAAAAAGTTTGAAAGAAACAAACCACACGTAAACATTGGAACAATTGGTCATATTGATCATGGTAAAACAACACTAACCGCTGCAATTACCAAAGTTTTAGCAGCACATGGTGGTGTATCCGTCGTTACAAATTTTGAAGATATCGATAAGGCTCCAGAAGAGCGCGAACGCGGTATT
>CAZVAO010000054.1:0-15836 GCA_964625175.1 uncultured Clostridiaceae bacterium | reverse complement strand
TCACATGCACCACAACACGCCTCAAATAGCCATACGATCACTGAATTCAGGCTTTAGGCAATCTTTCGCACACACGACAATTCGACAAAGATTCCGCTGGGTGTTTGCATTCAATGATATAATCTTAAGGCCCTATGCTACGTTACAAACGAAGCAGAATTGTCTATTTAAAGAGCGCGCTAACAGACCGATTCTGGAAAATGCGCTCGATCGCCTCACCAAAAATATCCCCAACTGATAATACTTTAATCCGACTACAAGCGGCGGCTTCAGGTGATAATGGCAGGGTATTTGTAACCACCAATTCCTTTAGAACGCTCTGTTCAATTCTTTCCAGAGCAGGACCCGATAATACTGGATGGACGCAACTCGCATAAATCGTTTTTGCGCCCATCTTCTCTAATGCTTCAGCGCCGCGCGTTATCGTACCAGCGGTATCGATAATATCATCAATCATAATACAATTGAGCCCCTCAATATCACCAATAATATTCATGACTTCCATTTCATTGGCGCGAGGACGGCGTTTATCAATAATCGCCAAAGGCGCATTCAGGATCATAGCTAATTGACGGGCACGTACAATTCCTCCGTGGTCAGGGGCAACCACAACGACATCGTCGCTATCGCGGAAGCCAATGTCGATAAAATATTTAGCAATAATGTTGTTTGCCTTGAGATTATCTACTGGGATATCAAAGAAACCTTGAATCTGGCGGGCATGCAAATCCATCGTTAATACGCGATCTGCCCCGGCAACGGTGAGAAGATTTGCCACCAATTTTGCGGTAATAGGATCGCGGGCACGTGTCTTACGGTCTTGACGGGCATAACCAAAATACGGAATAACAGCGGTAATTGAGCGTGCTGAGGCCCTTCTTAGAGCATCAATAAAAATCAAACATTCCATCAAATGCTCAGCTGTCGGGGCACTCGTTGGCTGAATAATAAAAGTGTCACAGCCTCTTACACTTTCTCCGATTTCAACTGTACGTTCCCCATCACTAAAAACATGTAATTTGCTATCCGCAATTGGTACTCCCAGAAAGGTCGCAATCTCCTTAGCCAATACTGGATGCGCAGATCCAGCAAACAACTTTATTCTACTCATGTCTCCCATTATATCCTCCCCTGCATAAACATGCTAATCGTTTGTCTACTGCTGTGACTTAGCCGCCATCTAACAGTAGCAATAGTTATTTATGATCACCTTTTAGCGCTCTGCGGCGTGCTGCCCATTGTGCTTTATTCTCTTGTCTCGCACGAGCAACCGCCAACGCATCAGAAGGTACATCCTTGGTAATTGTTGATCCTGCGGCAACGACTGATCCCTTCTCAACTCGAATCGGTGCGACTAAATTGACATTGCATCCGATAAATACATCATCTTCAATAATCGTTTTGTGTTTTGTATAACCATCATAGTTAACTACAATAGTCCCAGCACCTAAATTCACACCCTGACCAATCTCAGCATCTCCAACATAAGATAAGTGTGGAACCTTGCTATGAGGACCGATGGTTGATTTCTTAATCTCACAAAACTGGCCCACCTTGCTATCATGTTTAACATGCGTTTCGGGACGCAGGTAGGCAAAAGGCCCAATTAAGGCGTCATCATCAATTCGCGTAGCACGAACAGTCGATCGCTCGACCCGCACACGATTGCCAACAATAGAACTATCGAGGTTAGTATAGGGCCCAATCACGCAGTCCGCTCCAATTGTACTATTCCCCGTTAAATATGTAAAAGGTAAAATTATCGTATCTGAAGCAATTTTGACAGTTGGCTCAATATACGTATTCAATGGATTAACGATTGTCACACCATTTTGCATTAAATCATTTAGATATTGTTGTTGTATAAAAGCTTCTGCCTTAGCCAACCCCATTCGATCATTCACTGTAATCATCTCTGAAACATCTGTGACCCCCGTGGTAATAACGCGACGGCTAGTGGCAGCTAAATATTTGAAAATATCGGGTAAGTAGTACTCTCCTTGGGAATTATCGTTATTAATATTAGCGAGTCCCTCAAGCAAATCGTTGGCATCAAAACAGCAGGCTCCCGTCCACACTTCTTTAATTAGTGCTTCTTGTACCGTGGCATCTTTTTGTTCAGCAGTTCGCACATAGCTCCCATTTTCATCACGGATAATGCGTCCCAAACCAAAAGGATTATCAAGTGTTGCAGTTAATAGCGTGGCAGAAGCAGTTTCTTGCTGATGTAAGGCGACCATTCGCTCTAAGGTTTGAGCCTGAATCATCGGGCCATCTCCAAGTAAAACGAGAATCGTACTCGAGCTATAGGACTTAATGAAATCCGTCGCCTGCATAAGCGCATGCGCCGTTCCCAATAATTCGTGTTGATAGATATATGTATAATCCTCTCCGAGGGCGTCACGCATTTTGGCGGCATCATTGCCTACGATGAGTCCAATTTCGCGAATCTGAGCCTTTTTGAGAGCCTCAATTGGATATTCAATAATTTTCTTTCCAGCTAAAAGATGTAAGTTTTTAATCAGCTTTGATTTCATCCGTGTTCCTTTACCGGCGGTCAAAATCAAAGCAACTGTATTCTTGCTCATTTACACTTCCCCTTTCCACTAATATCTTAACATATTATAGCGATATTATGAGAGAATGTCCCCCTTTTATACAAAGAAAGACGATATATTTGTTGCCACGCCAACTTGCTTTCAGAAGAGCCGTCTAGGCCGACCACACAATGTTTGATGCCCATCCATTTTTGCGAAAAAATACTCTATCAATGAAGGCCGCACAGCAATCCGCATTACCCCAAGTGCAGAAAGCGTGAGAATCGGTCAGCAATCATCACTGATTTATTCTTTTTGCACCTATGATCCGTTATGGGGGGATCGCTTGCAGCTGTTTTTGGTGAATGCAACACACCAATAAACATTCGTATTTCCAAAATAATGAAAGCATCGCGCAAAAAACGCGATGCCTTTAATGTCAACAAATAATTTGTAATCGGAGGTCATGTGGTACGGTCAAACCGTAAAAACTTTAATAACGCTAATCTCCAGAATTTTAATCACAGGAGATGGATGTCTTACAAAAATCATCGTTTCATAAACCTATTACTCTTCAGGCTGACTGTGATACTCTTCCATAACTCTTTCATGGATATACTGACGCGCTTCACTGGTAATCGGATGGGCAATATCTTTGAAATCGCCACTTGGTGTTTTCCGACTGGGCATGGCAACAAACAGACCATTATTACCTTCAATAACTCTTAGATCATGGACTACAAACTGTTCGTCAAATGTTACAGAAGCGATTGCTCTCATTCGGCCAGAATTACTAACACGCCTGATTTTTACTTCTGTAATCTGCATGTCGTTACCTCCCTTGTTGTAGTGTTATTATTGCCTGTTTAGCAATTCAGTCCAACAACCCAACAATCTGTAAAATGCACTAAGAAAAACCATGACGCCACCCGTATTTAATTAATTGCTGTAACTTCCAAATTGATACTACCCGCTTCAGCATTGACTTCGTGAAGCGTCAACATTGACAAATAATCAGTAACGAGTTTACGCTCTGGTTTGGCTGTGGATAGCAAGACCCCAACCCCAACTACACTGACATTAAATTCACCAATTAGCTCAATCAACCCTTTAACCGTTCCGCCCCCGCGCATAAAGTCATCAACGATTAATACTTTAGAGTACGGTGACAATGAACGTCGCGCTAAAGACATGGTCTGGATGTTCTTCGATGATGCTGAAACATAATTAATACTAATGGAGGTTCCCTCTGTGATTAATTGATCACGCCTTGCAGCTATTACAGGAACATTCAAAAAATAAGCGGTGGACATCGCTAAAGGAATACCTTTGGTTTCAACGGTCACAACTGCATCTGGTGCTTGTGTGTAAAAATGGGAAGCAAATATTTCACCGATCATATTACATATTCGTGGATCATAGATACAATCTGTCATATAAATATATTCACCTGGTAAGATACGTCGTGGGTCTGACAAACGCTCTTTTAATCCTTTCAGAAATTGCTGTGAACGCCAAGGTGCCATCTTTGGCAAGTAACGCACACCACCAGCAGGTCCGGCAATTGTTTCGACATAGCCTCGTCCAATTCTATCGAATACTTTACGGGTGAGTGCTAAATCTTCACTAATAGTTGAGCGAGCTGCATTAAAATAATTGGCAAATTCTCCAAGAGAAAATAACTCTCCTGGAGCAGCGGTCAGTTTTTCAACTAAAGCGCCAACACGTTCACTGCGTTTCCATTTTTCCACTACTTTAACACCCCATATATTGGTCTACTCTACGGTACCATGACTCTTTACGACATTAAGTAAGCTGTCTTCTGCATTAGCAATGTGTTCTTCAACAAGGCCTTGCGCACGGCAACTATCACGTGCAGCGATTGTCTCTAATATTTGGCGATGTTCACCAAGAATTAAAGCCTGACGTCCTAGATTCGATAAACTAGCTTTTCTGAAGCGTTTAATCTGTTCTCTGAGCAGACTAATCATTTGAATCAGACGTTCATTGCGGCTCGCTTTGATCAATATATCATGAAACTGTTCATCAATTTCTACGATTGCCATTAAATCATGCGCCTCAATAGCCTTACTCATATGGTGCACGGTCATCTCCATTGCTTCAATCTCTTCCATTGTAATCTTTTCAACTGCTAATTTCGCTGCTAATCCTTCTAAGGCCGATCGAATTTCAAAGGTCTCGGAAATGTCCCGCACGCTCAGGTCCGCTACATAGGCCCCCCTGCGCGGCACCATGACAACCAATCCCTCTAACTCTAATTTGCGAATAGCCTCCCGAACCGGGGTTCTACTAACGCCAATTTCTTCAGCAAGCTGTGTTTCCATTAATCGCTCACCTGGTGCAAACCGACCACTTAGGATCGACTCGCGCATTAATTCAAATACGATTTCTCGTAAGGGTTTATAACTATTCAATTCCAATTGCATTTTAAAACCACTCATTACTAGTACCTCCGTACCACGTTTAACAACTGCGTGTATTCTGTCTATTTATTATTCATTATAGCAGATGGCAGTGCATTCAGTATACTACATACAATAATTTCTCCCGGATATATTGCCTTTAAGCGAACGAATTCCGTATAATCAGGCAAAATAACATATAATGTGCTCCCGCTACCGGTCATCTGTACAAAAAATCCTGCTTGATCCAAACTTTTATACACCCCAGCTAAGCGAGGCTCAACTAAAAAAGCGCTTAACATCAACGAATTCTCAAGGCTCTCACAAAGCTGCAGGCGATCTCCATGTGCTAAAGCAGCTACGACTTGATCAATTGAAAAGTCAGGTTGTTTAGGGATTTGGTGATAGGCTTTGAATACTGCAGCCGTACTGATCGACCATGGTTGAGGCAAAATTGCCAGCGTTAATACACAGTTGTTTGCAATTGGCTGAAGCTCCGTACCGATGTCCCGTCCGCGCTGTGTGCCCCCACAATAGCAATAATAGACGTCAGCGCCTAATTGGTTGGCTATACTACGCATCACCTCATCATCCACTTGAATATTCCAAAGTAGCGGCAGTGCACGTAAGACAGCCGCCGCATCACTGCTGCCACCCGCTAGACCGCCCCCTACAGGGATCCGTTTTTGAATCTTAACCTGAACACCATCCGAAATCGAATAGGCATTCTGAAGACGTATAATTGCCTGCCAAACAAGGTTCCTTTCATCAAGGGGAACTGCCGGATGATTACATTCAATGATAATTCCATCATTAAGAGGCTTCAACTCAAGCGTATCAAAGAGATTAATTGAAACAAAAACCGTATCCAATTCATGAAAACCATCACTACGCTGACCCAACACTTTTAGTCCCAAGTTCAATTTTGCAGGAGCTTCAATGACGATCATATGTCACCTCATTCATCATTCTATTTATTTCAGACAATTAACCCAGCTCAAATCGTTCTATTTCCTATAGATCATTACACATACCTCTATCATAATACTAAATAAAGCCTAAAGTAAAGGCATTGCCCTGAATGGCAACGCCTTTATTTTAAAACGTTTATGCATTTATTCAAAGTCGAATTCTTAGTGTCCTGCTTAAATCAAAACCCTTACTTTTTTCTCAATTCGGCGATCATTCCGAGCACATCGGCATCGATTAGTTTTTGAATATCTGGTCGGACAAATTCACCATTTTTGATCTTTTCTCTATAAACTACCTCACGAGCAATTGCTGCCTCAGCTCGAACTAGAAATGGCTCAAAATCATCTTTTGGCATAACCACAACACCATCAACATCTCCAAAGACGATATCTCCAGGATTTACAATTGCCCCTGCACACTTAATTGTGATATTCTCTTCACCATAGATGCCTAGCACATTAGTCGTTACAACACTGACCCCTGTGCAAAAGGCTGGAAAATTCATTGCTTCAATAGCTAGTGAATCTGTAACAGGTCCATCAATGATAAAACCAGCCAGTCCTTTAGCTTGCATCACTAGGGCAACGATTTCACCAATACAGGCATATTCCTTATTGTCAGAAATATCAATAACGATGACCGAACCCTTAGGGGCCTTTGACAACGCTAAGTGAAATGCCGCAGAATCTCTTCCCTCTATCCGAACGGTGTAAGCAGGTCCTACTACTTTCATCGTTTTACTAAGCGGCTTCATTGTGCTATTCATGAAAGCATTCCCTTTGACATAATGTCCGATTGTAGCGGGATCAACCTTCATAAACCGTTCATAATGCTCTTGTGTAAATTTCATATTTAAGCTCCTTTTTGATCCATGCACCCATAAATCACGACACGTGTGCTCTGCCAAATTATGGAATGTCGGGGGTCTATTATTTATTTAATACTTATGTCGTAAACATCGGCACGTCTGTTTTTTAGGCCAGGTAGCATCTCTCTTACTCTATCTAGATAATCAAGATCAATTTCTGCCATCGTCACACCGGGTCGTTCGCTAGCTCTAGCTATGACAGTTCCCCACGGATCGATGACTAAAGAGCTGCCAAATGAATTGAAGGTGCCTTTGGCGCTAAGCTTTTTGCCGTATTGTGCTGCCGCAACAATATAACAGCCACTTTCAATCGCTCTGGTTTTAAGAATGGTCTCCCAGTGGTCTTTACCTGTTGTTGTAGCAAAATTAGCTGGTGTAAAGATCACTTGAGCGCCATTTAAAGTTAGTAATCTGTAAAGCTCTGGGAAGCGTATATCATAACATATGGTTAACCCAAAATTGCCTAATTCTGTTTCCACATTGACAATTTCTTTGCCGGGTTTATTTCTAGCAGATTCCAGAATTTCTCTTCCGTCAATATTTACATCAAATAAATGCAACTTCCTATATTTCGCAATAACCTCACCTTTGTTGTTAATCATAACAGAGGTATTGTATTGTCTATCACCATCTTCTGTCACTTCTTTGATGCTTCCGCAGTTAATAAATACATTGTGTTCTTTGGCCTTTGACATAAATATTTGTGTTGCATAGCCAGGAATGACTTCAGGAACGACTGTACCATCGACAATGTCTCCCATGAAATCAACGTTTTCAGGGAAAGCAATAAGCTTAGCTCCTTTTGCTACAGCTTCATCAATAAATTCACAAGCTTTCGTCATATTGACTTCCTTGCTGTTTATTGAATCCATTTGAATGATTGCTACTAAATATTTTCTCATATTCTACTTCTCCTTATTTATCGGTTAAGCCGTTTATTTCACGCACAAAGTGACAACACACAAAATGATCTTTCATCGCTTCAATCATCGGCGGATCCTCAACAAAACACTTCTCTTGAGCATATTCACAACGCCGTGCAAAACGGCATCCTGGTTTCGGCTCAATCGGCGAAGAAATTTCGCCTTTAAGCAATTTTCTTACTTTCTTTGCACCTAATACTGGGATGGGAACCGCTGATATCAACGCCTTAGTATAGGGGTGAAGCTGTCGGTCAAATATATTCTGCGGCGTAGCAAATTCGACCATGCATCCCAGATACATAACCATAATTTCATCCGACATATGTTTCACGACCGACATATTATGGGTAATGAAAAGATAGGTCAGATTTCTTTCTTCCTGAATATCCTGCATTAAGTTCAAAATTTGCGCCTGAATGGATACGTCCAGAGCAGATACAGGCTCATCGCATATAATAAATTTTGGGTTGAGCGAAAGCGCTCTGGCCACACCTATTCTCTGTCGCCTTCCGCCATCTAGTTCATGAGGATACAAGTTAGCCAAACGTCGTGACAATCCGACCGTACTCATGAGTTCCGCCACTTTTTTGGCTAGATCTTGCTTATCCTTATAAGCTTTATAGATAATCAGTGGCTCAGCAATAATCTGACTCAAAGACATCCTCGGATCAAGCGAAGAAAACGGATCTTGAAAAATCATCTGCATATCTTTTCTCAGATTAATAATTTCTTTATGATTAAGGTTCGTGATATCCCGACCTTCAAATATAATCTGCCCACTCGTTGCCGCTAAGAGATGATTAATCGTTCGTCCTAATGTTGACTTTCCGCACCCTGATTCTCCAACAACACCCAATGTTTCACCTTGCTTGATTTTAAGTGTTATACCATCAACCGCATGTAACATGCCGCGAGGCGTTTTGAAGTGCTTTTTAAGATTGTTCAACTCTAAGATTGTACTCATTTTCCCACCTCACAATACTTCATACATTTTACTAGGTGCCCTGGAGAAACTTCAAACGTTGGGATATCTGCCTTGGTACAAGATTCCATAACATAAGGACATCTTGGAGCAAAGGCACACCCAATAGGTAGTTTAGAAGGGTCCGGCATCAGGCCCTTAATTGGTTTTAGTCTTTTGACATTTTTACTCAAATTTGGGATAGACTCAAAAAGGCCCATGGTATAGGGATGCTTCGTATTGTTGTATAGGTGCTCTAAAGTACCATATTCCACAATTTTACCCGCATACATAATAGCTACTTTGTCGCAAATTTCTGCAACGACTCCTAAGTCATGTGTAATCAGAATCATGGAGGTGTTATGTTCCTTTTGCAATTTGTCAATAAGGTCTAAAACCTGATCCTGAATGGTAACATCCAATGCTGATGTTGGTTCATCTGCAATTAAAATTGAAGGATTACAGGCTAATGCAATCGCAATCACAACCCTTTGCTTCATACCACCTGAAAATTGATGGGGATAATCGTTATAGCGTTCTGGCTGAATACCGACAAGCTTCATCATTGCCTGGGTCCTCTGGGTAGCTTCTGCTCGCGAAATCTTATTATGCAGGCGAAGCACCTCTGCAATCTGTTCTCCTACAGCTAATACAGGATTTAGTGCGGTCATGGGATCTTGAAAAATCATCGAGATTTTACCGCCTCTAATTTTCCGTTTTTCTGCTTCAGACATTTTACAAAGGTCTTGACCGTTAAAAAGTATTTCCCCGTTTATTATTCTTCCTGGAGGATCCGGAATCAGTTGCATAATGCTTAAAGCGGTTGTCGTTTTGCCAGCACCTGTTTCACCCACTAGTCCTAGTGATTCACCATAGGCTAATGTGAAAGAGCAGTCATTAACCGCTTTCACTGTCATTTCATCAGTAACATAATGAACCGTAAGTTCTTTAATTTCTAAAATATTTTCGCTCATTATTATCACTTATCCTTTTAATCTTGGGTCTAAGGCGTCCCTAATACCATCGCCAAACATGTTAAATGCAAAAACGGTCACCATAATGGCTAATCCTGGGAAGGTAACAACATACCAATAGTCCCTCATATATTCTCTTCCTGAAGATAGCATTGAACCCCATTCAGGAGTCGGTGGTTGAATGCCAAGCCCGATAAAACTTAGTCCTGCCGCTGATAGGATTGCTCTAGCAACGCTCATTGTAGCCTGAACAATGATTGGCGCCATGCAATTTGGAAGGATATGTTTAAAGATAATTCTCATATCACTGGCTCCCACAGAATGTGCCGCCTCAATAAATTCGTCTTCTTTCAGCGATAGAACAGAACCTCTCACAACGCGTGCATAGCCAGGAATAGATCCAACCGCTATCGCAATAATAAGGTTTTGTAATCCTGCTCCAAGTGCTGCAACAATGGTGATTGCCAATAGAACACGGGGAATTGCCAATAGAATATCGATCATGCGCATGATAATACTGTCAATCTTGCCACCATAATAGCCTGCAACACACCCAATTATGACCCCTATTGCACAGGAGAAACTAACAGAAACAAGCCCTACAACAAGCGAAGATCTAGCACCGTAAATAACACGACTAAATATATCACGCCCAAATGCATCTGTTCCGAAAATATACTGCGAATTCGGAGAAATAAACCGGTTTGAAATCATTTGTTCATCATAACCGTAGGGAGCGATAAGGCCAGGAAACAGCGCACAAAACCCTAAAAATAGAATAAGGATTAAGCCAAATACGGCCATTTTATTCTTTAAAAATCGTCTAAATATTTCTGCTGCTAAGCTACGCTTTTTTATGACAATGGTTTCTTCTGGAATATTATTAAGCATTATTTGCTACCTCCTTTGTCTTGACTATCTTTGGAGGCTTTTTCCTGACATACTGGGAATATATTCTTGGGTCCACATACGCATAAAGCACATCCACAATTAAGTTAACGCCAGACATAGCAACTGCAATAAACAAACATGAGGCCTGTACCATCGGATAATTATTCGCTCGAATGGCATCAATTAAAAGTTTACCGAGACCTGGAATGGAGAAAACGGTCTCAATAATAACTGTTCCGCCCAAAAGCGAACCAAATTGCAAACCGATAATGGTCATAACCGGAATTAAAGCGTTTTTTAGAGCATGTTTCCATACAACAATATTTTCTTTTTGCCCCTTAGATCGAGCTGTCCGCATATAGTCTTGACGAAGCACCTCTAACATACTTGATCTCGTCATCCTCATGATGGTTGCCGCAGCAGATGTGCCAATAGTCGCGGCTGGCAAAATCCAATGTAGTGGTGTTGAAAATCCAGATGCAGGAAGCCAACCGAGCATCACCGAGAAGAGGATGATGAGCATCATACCTTGCCAGAAATTTGGTATAGAGACCCCAATCATTGCGAAGAATGTAGAGAAATAGTCAATAAAAGAATACTGTCTCGTCGCTGATATAATACCTGCTCCTACCCCTATTATGATAGCAATAAGCACACTCAATCCCGCCAATTTTACAGTTGTGGGGAAACGATCCACAATTTCAGTAATAACCGGTCGCTTCGTCGTATAGGAGATTCCGAAATCGCCTTCTGTAATTATATTTTTTATGTATGTGCCATACTGAATCAAAAACGGTTCGTCTAACCCATATTGATCACGAAACATTTGTCTATCTTCTGGTGTGGCCATATCCCCCAAAACCATATCCTCTGGATCACCAGGAGAAAAATACATAATTCCAAATATTATAAAAGTTACGCCTAATAATACTGGAATCATCATTAATAAACGTTTTAATATAAACCTTATCATCTTAAACCTCTCCGTTTTCTATGTTCCATAATAACCTAAAGGGCCCTGCATTTAAGGTCAACGAATACAGGACCCCTATTAGGCATGGATTATTGAACTTCAGTTATTTTTGGACAGAAATTAATGCGAAATCTAAGATATAACTAGGATGGTAGACGAATCCTTCAATCTTATCACTTACGCCATATACTGTAGCTGTATAAGATAATGGAACAGAATAGCGCTCCTCATAAAGCCAGTCTGCAATTTCTGCATAAAAAGCCGAGCGTGCATCAAAATCTAAAATTGTCATTCCTTCTTGTAACTTTGCATCCAACCAATCATTGTTAGCTTGGAGTCTGTCACCAAAGGTTGAGTCGTAAATGATCCAAATATTAGAAATTTCGTTTGCATTTCCTGATCTTGTGGCTGCTTGTACATGATTGCCTTCTGTAATATATGAACGTGAGTTTGGATTCGTAACAATGTTCGTCGTTACACCAATTTCTGCCCACATATTTTGAATAACTTCGACGACTTTACTAAACTCTGCTGTGCCATCATTTAGAAGATCAAGCGTCACACCGTCAGACAAACCTGCTTTAGCCATATAATCTTTTGCCATTGCGACATCATAAGGCATCGGACCCATATCTTTGTAGTGCGCAACGTTTGAAGGCATATAACCTGTAGCAACTTTTGCTGTGTCTCCATAAACAGCCATATTCAAAGCTTCTCTATCAATGGCATAAGAAAGTGCATAGCGCAAATCTTTATTAGCTAAGGTATCGTCCGACATAGAAAAAGTCAGCAAGGTATAGCGGTTGGATTGACCCACTACAGCATGGTAACCTTCAATCTCTTCCACACGCTTAGCATCTGTTCCAGCAATCTCAACGGCTATGTCAACTTCACCTGTTTCAAGGGCAATGACTCGACTTGAAGGCTCTGTGATAACTTTATAACTAAGATTCTTGGTTTTAGCCACGTCACCCCAATAGTTGTCATTTCTTGTGAGTTTTATTTCAGCACCGGTGATCCACTCTTCAAATACATATGGACCAGATCCAACTGGTGCACGAGCAAATTCAGCATCGCCCATTGCTTCAACGGTAGCTTTGGGGACTATGCCGGCTCTTCCACCCGAAAGTGTATTAAATACTGGCGCAAATGGTCCGACAAATTTAAGATCGACCGTATAAGGATCTACTGCGACAGAGTTTTCCATATCAAACATTTTGAATGTTGATGCACTAATCGGATTAGCTTTTGCCCGAGTAAAACTGAACAAAACGTCTTCAGCTGTAAAATCGGATCCATCATGAAACTTAACATCATCTCTTAAATGAAATCTTAGTGTTGTGTCATCAAGATATTCCCAGCTTGTAGCGAGCTCTGGGCTAACGACACCACTACCATCGGATGCCTCATCTACTAGGTTGTTGAAAATTTGATGTCCAACTATGATAATATCAATTTTGTTGGATTCCATGGGATCGAGCGTAGCTGGATCCTTGTAAGTTGCTATAGTTAATGTATCTTTGTACTCAACAACCGTGTCTCCTGGATCAACCGCTTCAGGTTCTGGGGTACACCCAATTGCCATCGTTGATACCATTGCAATAATCATTAATAAAACTAAAAATTTCCGCATTATTCATTCTCCTCTTTAATGTTTTGTTTAAGCAGTAACAAATCTCTAAAACTTTTTACTCATAAATTCGACTATCCTATCTACACACCTTTCTACAATTAATTCTCCTTTTTCGTAGGTGCCGATTGTCGCATCACCGACAGTCCCCGACTTTGTTTTCTGATCCAAAGTAAAATACTGGTAAATTCCTGCTGGTTCATAGAAATAATTTTCCGGGTTTACACAGGTCGCCTTATCCATATCAACTAAATCCGGCCTAAAATACAAAAGAACTGAAGTGCCACTCTCACTTGCATGACCATGGGCCACTCTTCCGTTCGAGTCAAATATGCCGTCGCCATTGATCGCGACATAGCGCCACCAATCCACTTGTGCACACTTTATTCCATATTCCTTGATATACTTAAATGCAAGGGAATTAATGGGGCCCACACTTCCTGCATGACCGGTAATGAAAAGAAATTTTTTAAATCCATACTTGATAAGGTTGACAAACAATTCATTCATGTAGGCTTCAAAAACTTCTTTCTTAATTGAAAACGTTCCCACAAAAGTGTTCAAGGATGTTGAATCACTCATTTCTATAGTAGGTGCAATTAAAGCACCCGTCCGCTCAGCAATCTTCATAGCAATCCCTTCCGCTGCAATACAGTCTGAACTAATTGGTAAGTGTTCACCATATACTTCAAGTGCTCCGGATGGGATTATGACTGTATCCGTCTCTCTCCTACGCTTGTCAAACTCCGACCAGCTCATTTCTTTTATTTTATACACCAATTATACAAGCACCCCCTTTTCGTTTTTATGTAACAGCAAATGCATAATAATGGTTTAATGATACTCCATTAAAATGTGTTTGTATAATACCGAAAGCAAGTAATACTATTACAATTTTGCTATGATTGAAACAAAAAACAAGCAGTTTCGCTACGAAAGCAGTAGAATATGATATAATGTAAGTGCAGAAACAGCTATTTTTTATCAGTGATTCGACATCAATTCTAACAAGTTTATAACGTATAAAAATTCATAAACATTAATTTAATTAAGCCATTGAGCATCCGGGACAGCACGGAACGATGTGAAATTGCACAAATCCTCTAGTAATGAGGGTCAATATTTTCATTTGATTGGAGACGAAGATATGAATATTATTAAGTTAGAGTACTTCCTTTGCGTTGCCAAACACTTAAATTTTACAAAAGCAGCAAATGAAATGCACATTGCCCAAACAGCCATGAGTCGCCATATTTCAAATCTCGAAAAAGAGCTTGATGTTATACTATTTCATCGCGACAATAGGAAGGTGGAGCTCACCTCTGCTGGGAAAAAATTGTTTTTTGAGGCAACTAATTTCTTGGGCTACTACTACAACGCAATCATCCAAGTTAAAAATACCGCTCAAAACTATACGAGTAGCCTTAAGATTGGCATTGGAACCTATGATCGCTTTTTAGCGGGTGAAATTGTTAAAACATTTTCCACCACTTATCCCCAGGTAGAGCTTTCTATTGATCAATATGATTACAAAACCCTCACAGATAAGCTTGTCCAAGGCCATCTTGATATAATTTTTTGCATCAATAAATACACGCCCTTGATTGAGGATATTGCATCAGTTACGATCAATCAAGCGCCTTGGAAACTGGCGGTAAGCAGTGAAAATCCACTTTCACAGATGCCCTCTGTAGACCTTGTGGATTTAAACAATCATAAACTAGTCACGATGAACTATGGTCCGCATGAAGATCTTTTCGAGAACAATGATTTAAGAAAAATTACATTTGATTACATCCGTGTCAACTCATTAGATGCTAAATTATTGATTGTAGAAAGCAATTTGGCAATCGCTTTTCTTCCTTCAATTATTAAAATTACTACTAACAAGATTACACTTGTCGACATTATTCCTTCTTTTACGCCTCGTTTATTTGAAGTTGCCTACCTCAAAACGAATAACAATAAAACGCTTAATCCGTTTCTGCAAATTGTTAATGAACATGTAACGCTTGGCGAATCCACCAATACCCCTTTAAAATAAAAAAGCATTCCATACAAAAAATGTCTGGCTTCACTCTTTATTTATATTATACAAAATTTTTATTGTATGTTAGTTTGTAATAGATACTAATCTATTTTGGAGGTTTTGAAATGTCGATAGCCATAGCATATATACCTGAAGGTTATTCTGCAGAACAGAAACAGAAACTTATACAAGGCGTTAAACAAGCTTGCATGGACGGTTTTGGGGTTAGTGAAGATCATTCATTTGTATCAATTCAGGAACTCAAGAATGACAATATGGATGCACAAACTAAACGCATAAAAACGCTTTACGTTTATACCACATATGGTAAAAGTTTAGAAGGAAAAAACACAATATGCAAAGGCTTTGATCAAGCATGTATGGAACTCTTCAGCTCAGATACCGACCGCACTATTGTCATTTTCAAAGAGCATTCTCATGAGAATGCTGGTTCAAGCGGGTTCCTTAGACCTTTCATGCCGGATTTTGAAAAGTATAGTAAATAACAGACAAACCGCATCCATTTGTTTTTAATAGCACAATTGAAAACACCAAATTGTTATTAGCTCAGTATATTAAAAGATAATTACTCCTCCATTAATGTGAAACCTAGAAAGCAGTCACCTTAAAAAGTGCCCTGCCTTCTAGGTTTCTA
>CAZVAO010000053.1:0-16096 GCA_964625175.1 uncultured Clostridiaceae bacterium | reverse complement strand
TGACCTACGCATTACGAATGCGTTGCTCTACCGGGCTGAGCTACATTGGCATATTTAATTGGGAAAACTGGAACAATTGCTATTCTACCACATTTCATATTGCTAAGGGAATAGGGAAAGTAGAATTTCTTTTAGTTGGTCAGTTGAGATAAGGCGCGTTAAGCGCACTACGTGCGTTGTTCAATAGCAAAGCGATGGCTAAACAGTTGTAATAGGTAGCGCTTAATTAAGCAATATCTAAATACTTAAACATCAAAACGGCGCACTGCTTTAGCAGCACGCCCTTTTATTAATCTTTAGCAAAGAGAATTTCTGAAATTCTCTTAAAAAGTAACAACGCGTTCGTTATTTTTGAGCATGTTAGTTAAAGGAACGCCCATCCCCTTGATATCAATGCCCATGTCGCGAATCTGCTCGACTGCCCCGTAGGTTTTTGCACAGGCAATGCATGCGGTCACAACGACCCCAGCTTCTTGAATCTTCTTCATGTAATTCTGTATTTCTGCATCTTCAACCAGTAATTTAGCAGAAGGTCCCCAAACGATCAACTCGATATCATCCCACCACTCACGTAGCTTTGCGTTTAGGGTGTACATAAAGACCAATTTCAAGGCAACTTCGCGGTCGCCGCTAGACCAGACGATGTTCAGTTTCATCTTTAATCTTCTCTTTGCCTTTGGATCGGTAGTTCTTGACAGCCTCTTCAAAGGCTTCTGTTGCTAAAATCGAACAGTGAATTTTGGCCGCTGGCAACCCACCCAAGAATTCTACGATATCGGCTTTGGTGATTTTAAGCGCTTCTTCGATGGTCAACCCTTTGATCATCTCGGTCATTACACTGGAGGTCGCAACTGCTGCACCACAACCATAGGTCTTAAATTGAGCATCGGTAATCACTTCATTCTCGTCAACCAAGAAAGAAATCCGCATAATATCACCACACGTGATGCTGCCTACTTCACCAACACCATCAGCGTTCTCGATTTCGCCCACATTGCGGGGATTCATAAAATGGTCCATGACTAATTCAGTATACATAATCGTTCTCCTCTGACTATTCTTGTTTATTATGGTAAAGTGGCGACATAGCGCGTAAGCGCGCCACGATTGGCGGTAAAACTTCTAAAACATAATCAACATCTTCATCGGTCGTGCTCCGGCCTAGTGTCAGCCGCAGGGACCCGTGGGCCTGTTGATGGTCCATCCCCATCGCCATTAATACGTGGGAAGGATCTAGGGAACCAGACGTACAAGCGGAACCACTCGACACCCCTACTCCCACCATATCCAAACCGAGGATTAAAGACTCACCTTCGACATACAAAAAACTCATATTCACATTACCCGGCAAGCGCTCCGTTGGATGGCCATTAAGGATTACCTCTGGGATCGACTCGCTAAACCCAGCAATCATTTTATCGCGCAATCGCGTTAGACGAGCGTCGGTCTCAGCCATATCAGCAACGGCTAATTCCAGTGCTCTGGCCATACCCATAATGCCGGGAACGTTCTCAGTACCAGGACGGATCTTTTTCTCCTGGCTACCACCGTGCGTCAGCGCTTTTGGGCGAACACCCTTACGCAGATACAAGGCTCCAACACCCTTTGGTCCGTAGAATTTATGAGCGGTCAGTGTGAGCATATCGACTCCCAAATCGTTCACATCAACTGGGATACTCCCCACGGCCTGAACGGCATCGGTATGTAGCCAAACCCCAGCCGCCTTCGTCAGCTTGCTAATTTCCTTGATCGGTTGTAGAGTGCCGACTTCGTTATTGGCCAACATGATTGTGACTAATATGGTATCGGGACGTAGTGCCGCCGCCACATCTGCCACGCGCACTCGCCCGTATTCATCTACGGGTAAGTAGGTGACTTCATAGCCTTGCTTCTCTAAGTATTCACAGGTTTCAAGTACCGCATGATGCTCAATGGAAGACGTGATAATATGTTTACCGAACTTCCTACGGGCTTCTGCAGCCCCTATAACAGCAAGATTATCGGATTCTGTTCCTCCAGCGGTGAAATAGATCTCCTGTGGAAGGGCTCCGATCGCGGCAGCAATCCGTGCACGCGCATCCTCGATATCCGAACGAGTCGAACGGCCCCATTGGTGCACACTGGAGGCATTTCCCCATTGGTCGCCATAATAAGGCAACATCGCTTCTAAAACTTCAGGGCGCATAGGCGTTGTCGCACTATGGTCTAAGTATACTTTTCTCATGATTTAGCTCCTCTAGCCATCTCCACCATATCTTGCAGAGAGGTCTCTCCTAATACTGTAAGCATGCTTTGTTGCAAATTCTCCCAAACATGTCTCGTCACACAACTTCCGGAGCGATCACATGTGCTGCCATCTGCAAGGCAACTTACCGGAGTAATCGGCCCCTCTACAGCATTGATAATATCCCCGACAGAAATCCTTCTCTTATCGAGTGGAAGCAAGTAGCCTCCGTGCGATCCTCTAACACTGACCACCAGAGCGGCTTTGCGCAAATCACGGAAAATTTGCTCTAAGTATTGCTCTGATATATCCTCAAGTCTAGCTATTTCACGGATTGGCAACGGTTCGTTGGGGTCCGCTAATGCTAATTGCAACATGGCTCTCGTAGCATATTGACCACGCGTTGATAATCTCATAAAAGCAGCTCCTTTTCATTAATTCATACCACATTGCTATGGATTGTATTCGAGAAAAATATCAATTCCTAGTGGATTGATATGATTTCAAAAAAAGTATAGCATCATCGCTCGAAAAGGTCAATCCTATTTTTAATTTTCTACCTGTTTTAGTAGAGTTGACCTCATTATAGCGCCTAAAATGGCCAAATACCCTGGTTTCGGATCTCTACTTCTAACCCTGCTAGTTCGATCAGCTCCTCTGCGCTTTCGTGATTCAAGCGTAAATACAGATCATCGCCTTCTTTGACCTGAACGACTGGATAGGGAATCTCTACATCACATAAAACATTGCCACTCAATGCCTGAAACTCAACGGAATAGAGGTGGAACTTAACCATTTCGTGATGATGCACATAAGTAATACAGCGCGGCTTTCCCTGCACACGGAAATAGACAGGCGCCTCACTGTCCCCCAAGTCGCGTAGTGGAAACTCAGGTAGATCAACCGTGATTTCGCTTCCTTGGATATGGGCTTTATAGGGATCAATTAGAATACAAGTCCCTGAATGCAATCTGCTGCGCAGTTGCTTATCGCTATAAAACATGCGTCGAAAGATATAGGCCATTCGGGTCTGAGCTTCCTCATCTAATCCAATCATGTCCTGGGAGCGGCAAATCCCGTCTAGGCGGTATTGATACTTCGCACGATCGAATTGACCATTCTCCTTTGGCACTCGCCATGATTCGCCTAGTTGATTGCGAATATCATATAGTCGTATACCTAGGTCTTCCACTCCGAACGGAGTTAAATGTGCCAGCCAAACATTCTTCTTGTTCGTTTTGATGAAAGTTGATTCTTGAATATAGCGGCTGACAACAACGCCGCGGTGATTCCCCTGTTGGTCCACGAGGTTAAATGCCACGATGAGCTCCTCCTTTTTTTCACATTAATAATATTTACCCACAAAATGTCAATTGAAACATGATATTGCCACTTTGATAGTTATATATCGATTACTTATGGAAAACCTTTTTTATACGAACAAAAACGGGATCTTGTAACTAATATTTGAGGAATAGGTCGTGCATCCAAAAAGGAACATCACGTTTCATCGTGATGTTCCTTAATACTTACCAATATTTGGGTTTAAGAAATGTGGAATATTATGGCTTGTTTTCACGCTTAGGATTTCATAAATAAGATGATATCAAGGCAAGAGCAAAAACACGCGATGAAGCTATTCATACAAGTATGCTGAATAAGTGTTTTTCCGTACAACGCGAATAGCGCTGATTTATAGAATCCTATGAAATAGCGGCTTGTAAAACCCTCTCAATATCTTCTTTTTCTACTTTACCTTCGTGAATCTTAACGCCGTCCACAAAGTACGTTGGAACGTAATAGTAATCATACTTTTCGGCTTCCTCTGCATTAAGCTTTTCATCAATCATTGTAATCTCGATACCGCTGTATTGAGGATTCTCTTCTTTTAATTCAGCCACCAAACTAATGGCTTTTTGACAATGTGGGCATGTTGGAAACATAAACATTTTTACATCTTTCATACTTATAACTTCCTTTCATTCGTTTTTTGGAACACTTATAGTATAGCCGATTTATCTGGGAAAATGCACATAAAGTGTTTAATTCACCTTTGCGTCCTCAATCATCTTAGTAGAAATCGTTTTTGCGCAATACCGCACGCACGGTCCTCGCCGGATTAACAACCTGGCAAATGCGCAAATCCATCTTCGCACTCATTAGCATGTAGGCTTCATTAAAACTAAAATCGCACTGTGATTGCAACCAGATGAGCAATTGTTCAGCTGCCAACTTTGACGCTTCTTCCAAAGTAGCACCATAACCAACCGCCATCATTTCCTGCTCATTCTCAATGAAGGGGATTACTAACTTTTCCCCCTTGACGATTGTGACACGTACCAAGATTTTTGCAGGACATTCGAATCCTGTTCCACAGATTTCACCATCGCCCTGCAAAGCGTGCACATCACCCATAGCCAAGAGTGCTCCAGGTACGAACACAGGCAAAAACACTTTGCTTCCCTTCTTAATATCCCGACAATCCATGTTTCCGCCATGAGCTCCGGGTGTGCCACAGGGGATCGGCCCCTCAGCGGGCGCTGTGCCGATTACACCAATCATCGGCTCGACAGCCCACTTCTGCTCCTCATAGACCACAGTATGGTCACTCAATTTAATTATTTTGGTCTGTGACTCTTGTACGCTGTCTCCTAGCAAGCCCAGCCCAGGGACCGCTACACTAACCGCCTGATCTCCAATTGCTATATCTAAGATCTCTACCGCTAACACATCACCGACTTCCGCCCCCCTAATCGCAACGGGTCCAGTTGCAGGGTTAATATGCGAGAAATCCACATCGCTTAGTAAATCGCTAGCAGCTTTAAGCTGCCCCTGAAAACAGTCATATGTATCAAATTCAAGAATACTCCCCGAATCAACGGTCATCACAGGTTTGTGGTCACGATGCATATTATATACAAATTGGGTATTTGGGATTCTTAACATTATGCAACCTCCTTTACTTTTTAATTCGTGAGAAGTATACCCAATTCCTGCAGTAAGAATTTAAAGCACAAAAAAGAGCCTTTGCGTTGCAATGCAATAGCTCTTAGTACAAGCATATAATAAAAACATGTTAAGAAACCTCTAATTCTAGAATCTCGCTCTTAAGGAATTCTTGCTTAATGGAGTAAAACAGCGAGCAACATCCCACCAGCGAATCCCCAAATACAAGGTGCTTTGCTCTGCTTCCATGATTCTGGCAACAATTCTAAGACCACAATATAGGACATCGCCCCTGCTGCTAAGGCTAGAGATAAGCCAATGAATATCTCATCAATGCTCAAAAACAGCATACCGATTATGGTGCCAATTGGCGTAAATATGCCCGCAAGCAAGCAAACCAGCAAGACCATTGACCACCGCATACCTCCCGCACATAGTGGCACCGCCATCCCTAAACCTTCGGGGATATTATGTAAGGCAATTGCACCAGCAATGACAAATCCTAATTCAGGCGCCGCTTGAAATCCGGCACCGATGGCTAAGCCCTCAGGCAAGTTGTGGAGTGCGATTCCAATTGCCACAAACATACCCGTCTTAATATAATCATTAGCGCCTTTTACTATGTCGAAGCGATGGAGGTGAGGAACCACTAAATCAAGCAGAAACATCAATAATACGCCAACGACAAAGCCAATCGCAGAACCGACAGGCGTCGTAAAGACCAAGGATTCTGGCACTAGGTCCAACAAGACTACTGCACCCATAACACCTGCGGCAAGACTTAACATGCAAGGGATATGCCAATTGCGCTTATTTCCCTTCATTAGGAGAGCAAGTAGCCCTCCACCCACGGTCGCTAACCCAGAATACATACTATATATGATTACATTCACTTGTATCATCCACCTAACTGATAATGATTATTAGTCCCGATTTCGATTATACCTTTTTTTCGTTTACCACACAACTCTAATACACAAAGAGCACAACGTAGTCGCATGCGATCTCGTTGTGCTCAGCATTTATTTTATCGTGGAGGATCTATGAGCAGCACTTCTTTTTCTTAACCATGATTTCGAGAATTGTATCACCTGTACCCACCATACCAGGGCCACTAATAAGCCCAATATTGGCAATGCTCTCTTTAGCTGTTTCGCCGACAATGCCGTTTGAAGAGGAGACCTGCAATCCCTCAAGTGCATAAAGCGCATGCTTAGCGGCATTTGCCAAACTAGAAGCAATTTTAATCGCACAACCAGGTTTAGCCCCGTCACAGATAATCCCTAATATATCAGCAGCTGAGTTATTTACACCGTTCTCAATAATTTCACTATTGCCGCCATATAAATAAATGATTCCCGAGGTTGCCCCAATCGCGGCAGCAATTGTACAGGCACACAGTGATGAAAGCAAGCCCATCGAGTTCTTGACCATAATTGTCATCATTTGACTGATGGCCATAGCCCTCACCCGCTTCACGCCAGTGATTCCTAATTCTTGGGCAGCCACATAAATTGATACAGATGCGGAAATCCCCTGGTTGCCACTGCCATTCGTTGTTGTTATAGGAACATTAAGACCGCGCATGCGGGCATCTGAGGCAGCTGCAGAGTACATCCCCACTTTATTTGCCAGATCATCGGCCAGCAGGCCCTTTTCCATTAAGGCATGCATTTTAGCGCCGATTCCTAAACCTGGAGCCTCTTTTAAGCCAACTAAAGCGGCTCGATAGTTCGCTTCTGCACCATCCAGTAGAAATTGTAATTCTTCTTCAGTAAAGGTCTCAATAGCCGCAATGAGTTCTGCGATACTGTTCTGATTGAGCACTTCATCCTTAAGCGTGCTTTTAGTGTTTTTCGTGATCGGTGCCGACTCGTAAAGTGTTTCCTTGTCCGTCTTGAGAAGGATTAGATTTTCGTGTGAACCAAAAATTTCTGCATAGCCCCAACCGTTCGGTGTGAATACCTTTGCCGTAATTTTGAGATGTTGGGGATCACCCTCAACACTCACATCCACTGCGTTCGGGTCTTGCATGAAGGTTTCCATCTTCTTCTTATGTTCGGGCCGTATCGAAGCCAAGACTTCTAGACCCCTTTGGGGATCACCACCGATAGCACCAATTGCAGCAGCAATATCCAAACCAATTGCATCAGTACTGGGCACATAAACCCCCATGCCATTTTTAAACACATTTGGATCGGTTGTTACCACAACTCTCTCGACTTCACCGCCAATGGCGCGTGCGGCGTAAGCAGCCGCTAAAGCAACCGCCACCGGCTCTGTGCAACCAAGTGCCACGCCAACTTGCGATCTAATTACACTCAATAATGCATCTCTCATTCTCATAACAATACCATCCTCAAATTCTATTATGTTGGTTGAAATCCACTTAATCGATGTGGAACTCGCACCTGTACCCTCATAAACCCTATTAAAAAAACAATCTCAATAAAAGATAAGAACCATCCCTAGCTAATTATTATACACCAACAACCTTACTTCGTCGCTCCAAAAACACATTATCTTGCCAAATACCCTTGTGGGTCATGCCAATTTTTTCGTAATAACCTACCACACGAAAACCGTGTTTGAGGTGTAAAGCAATGCTTGCTTTGTTCTGAGGGAAGATCTTAGCTTGTAACGTCCAAAAACCCTGCTCTTCAGTCACTTCGATAAAGCGCGCCATCAGTTGATGCCCAACCCCTTTTCCCCGGTGTTTAGCACTGACATAGATACTTAATTCACCAACACCCCGATAGACATGGCGCTTAGAAAACGGGCTAAGCGTTGCAAAGGCAATGACCTCATGGTCCTGCTCCATGACTAAGGTGCAGGCTTGAACGTGGCTATTGATCCAATGATCTCGTTCTGGAGCCTGATATTCGAATGTCGCAAACCCTGTGGCAATGCCTTCTAGGTAAATGGTGCGTACAGCATCCCAGTCCTCTACTCGAAACAATCTGATTATCATGATTTCCTCCATTACTAATACCTCTCCAATCGTTCTAAAAAACACAAAAGGTGTGGGATTGCAAATAACTAAAATTCACAATCCCA
Organism: uncultured Clostridiaceae bacterium; assembly: GCA_964625175.1. Lineage (GTDB taxonomy): Bacteria > Bacillota > UBA994 > PWPR01 > PWPR01 > CAZVAO01. The sequence goes on along the minus strand of CAZVAO010000053.1, from coordinate 7,869 downwards.
ATAGAAATCTAATCTAAAATGCGAGATGAAACAGCACCCTATTTGAACAAGTTGGGCACACTAATATAACGATCCCCAATATCAGGGAGTAGCGTGACTATGACACTACCTTCGGGCAACTTTTTTGCATATTCAATAGCAGCATAGACATTTGTTCCTGAAGAGACTCCACAAAACAAGCCTTCTTTTGCAGCTAGCGATATGGCCATCTGATAAGCTTTTTCATCACTGACACAAATAATTTCATCATAGCAGTCGCAATCTAATAGCTCTGGAATAAATCCATCACCTATTCCTTGCTGTCCATGATTACCAATATTTAAGCAGCCCGACAGAATGTTTGCTTCATCAGGCTCTAATAAACAAATTTTGATCTCTGGGTAAGCTTCCTTTAATCGTTTGCTTATACCCGTAATCGTTCCACCAGTGCCGAATGCCGAGACAAAAGCAGAGGGTACAATATCCTCTAAATCGGCTATAATTTCTGCAGCAGTGCCGTAATAATGAGCTTCGAGGTTAGCTGGATTAATAAATTGACCGGCTAAGAAGTAGCGCGGATCAGAGGCTAGTAATTCTGCAACCTTAGCTTCCGCCTTAGAAAATGTGTCTGTAATATTCTCACCAACAGGCGTAAGGATTAGATCTGCACCATATGCACGCATCGTCTTTTTACGCTCCTCACTCATGATTTCAGGCATAACAATCGTGCACTTATACCCCTTGACTGCAGCAACCAAGGCCAAGCCAATCCCTTGATTACCACTCGAAAATTCGATGATATTTGAATCCTTATTTAGTAAACCTTTGCGCTCTGCATCTTCAATCATATTCAAAGCAGTCCGAGTTTTTGTACTCCCACCCGGATTGAGTCCTTCTACTTTAACATAGATATCTCGGCCTAAACCTTCAGTGACGCGATTTAGTTTAACCAGTGGGGTGTTACCAACAGCTTCTAAAATATTGTTTGTAATTGGCATGAGATTCTCCTTTTATTAATAGCGATCGACACAAGTCAACTTACTTTATAGTAGTTGTTAATAATATCACCATCCAAAGTATTAGTTGGTTGAAAAATTGCGAAATATCATCGTCTCCCTTAAATAATCATTTAAGGGTTTTCACAAATGTCGTAAAATCTTCTACAAAACCTCCCTTTAATAAGGATCCCTGCTCGCTCAATGTTCTAAAAATCCAACAAGTACTGCTATTATGTTTTTTTATAATACCATAATATTGCCTAATTGGGTACGAAAATTGCTATAAGTATAGCATTATTTGCGATTTAAAACGAGAAGAGCGGGACAATTACTTATCCCGCTCCATTAGCTTTAGATTTTGCTTAAGTCTCTATTCTTGGTAATCCTTAATAACCTCTAATAATTGAGGGTAAGCAATTCCCAGATCTTCGAGAGTTGCATTCTGCGGGATGGCATTGTTACTCCAACCACGTCGTTTATAAACAGCGTCACATAGATCACTGTATTCCGCGTAACGTCTTGCGCGCATTATCGCAATCTTCTCTTCTGTACTCATACCAGTTATATCCACACCGTGTTTATCAGTAAGTTGACCATCATAGCGATCTTGACGTGATTCATACTCTTCCACCGTAACCGGACCTAAGGCGCGGTAAGGGGGTTGGTCATGTTCGCGTGTCCCAAAGCCACAACGCAGATTAAAGATGCGCTGCAAATTGTAAGGGCGAGCAGATTGACGAACCAATTCATCAAGATCAATGTTGCGCCCAGTGACCCCGTTGAATAAGTCAATATAGTTCTCAACGTGGCCAATAATCATCGAAGGTTTCTCCGTTTCGGCGTTGTCAGCAGGCTTGATATCATTCCACGGCAATTTGCATAATCCCACCAGACTAAACCAAGTGCGGAATAGCGGGAAGTAATACAGGGCTTCCGCTTTATCTTCAAATGTTGGCATCAAGTTATAAACCATATCATCGAAGATCAGCCACGCTTCATCATGCTGTGGTCCCTTATTCGTTAGGGAGTAGCCACCTTGCTGAGCCATAGACTCTTTGGGAACATACTCCGAATACTCAAGGCCTTTAACTTCCATACACGCATCCACGATCAGCTGTTCTTGTTCAGGTGTAAAACCACCTACATCGTTTAGGAGCCAGTTCTTAACGTAGCGGATGCCTTTACCAAGAATTGCACCAAGGCCTTCATTACGATCGATCTGATGGAGGATTTCTAAAGCTTCCTTAGCAGCACCAAACTTTAACTCTAAACCGCCAGTCATTTCATCTGTTATAATGCCTTCTTCATAAAGCTCCATGACATAAGCTAGTCCCGTACCAAAAGAAATGGTGTCCAACCCATAAGTATCGCAGTAGAAATTATTCTCAATAATATAATCAGGGTCGAAAATGCCACAGCACGATCCCACACCGCCAATTGTCTCATACTCTGGTCCATCAACAAGCACCTTCTGTCCTTTATATGGTCCACTTGTCAATTCAAAGCCGTCTACAATTTTGGCACAGGCTAAAGTACAGCCAAACCAACAACCGTCACATTCTGAAAGGCTGAATTTTTTCTTATAAACAGCATCATCAATCTTATAGGCTTCATCGTGGCTACCATACTTAAAATTCTTGACAGGCAACAAATCAAATTGATTCATGATGGCAACTAAGTAAGAGGTGCCCCCGATTCGCATTTGATTTTGCACATTGTCGTACTGATTAATCTCGCGGTGAACCTTAACGCCCGCATCCTGGATCAAACCTAATTCAGCAGGATGATTAGAGTCCCCTTTGAGTCCTTTATATTTGATAATCAATGCCTTCACATTCTTATTACGGAATACCGTACCGATCCCACCGCGACCGGCCTGTTTAATGCGCACCTGTTTGCGACGTGGATCATAGAATGAGAAGTTAAGAACCCCCCAATTACTATAGTTAGCCGCATTACCCGATGACACAACAGAAATATGCTGTTTATCCTCTTCGTCCAAGGCATACATTTCGGTCAGAATCTCAGCAAGAAGATGGCTATTCAAAGGTTCTTCAGGGGCTTCATCAATCGAAACGGTACCTTTATTGCCATCGATGAAGACCACAACATCTTTTTCGGCCTTGCCCTGTAACTCTAGTGCATCAAATCCTGCAAATTTGAGGTAGGGTCCAAAATAGCCGCCCACATTACTATCGATTGGTGCGTGAGTTAAAGGAGAAATCGTTGTAACATAGGATTTCCCTGCACCAGGATATTGGGTAACACCTGCAATTGGGCCAGCAGCGATGATGATTTCATTCTCTGGACTATCCCATTTCGTATCTGCAGTAGTAGCGTTGAATAAATACCACATGCCGTAACCGCGACCGCCGACAAATTTCTCTTTAACTTCTGGATCTACTTTCTTCTCGGTTACAATATTATCTGATAAATCAATATGGAGAATACGGTCTGTGTAGCCGCGCCATACTTGGCCAAGCTCATACTCAAATTTTGCTAAGTTTTTATGTGCTGCTGCCATGTTTTTAATTTCCATTGAGCTCGCCTCCTAAATTATTTCTATTTCAAGTGCCTGCGTCGGACAAGTCTTCACACACAATCCGCAAGCTGTACATTTAAAAGGCACAGGATCATCATGCGTATAGAACATTGCCATATAGTCGCAGAAACCAACACAAGATAAACAACCCACACATTTCTTTTTATCTAATAGGATTGCTCCGTTCTTGGAGAAGGCCAGCGCACTGACTGGGCAAAGATCGATGCATTTGCCACATTGGGTGCAGGCGACCATCTCAAAACCTTCGGGTCCTTTATTAATCCTGATAGCGGATTTTTCACGAGCATCCGTCTTAAAATAAGCTTGGGAACACGTTACTTCACATTGGCCACAACCAATGCATTTACTACTGTCAAACTTCAATTTTCGCAAATTTCCCACCTCCATGAGAGATATTGTTATTACACTATTCTGATTCTAAACCATTTAGCCTCAAAAATAAAGGAATTCCCCTAAAAAAGCCATCAATTGGAACAACTAACTTACAGAATATTCTACTCTAAGATGGGAAGCACGCGCGCCTTAGTAGCCTGCTCGTAGCTATAGGCTAAACCTATCAACAACCCCTCTTGGTAAGCAGTTGCCGTAAAGGTTAAGCCACAAGGCTGACCTTTTTCGGTATACCCAGCTGGCACACAGACAGAAGGATAGCCTGCTCTTGCGGGATATCCGGCCCCATAATTACCTGGCATCAATAGCGCAGTCAGTTGGTGCTCTTTGATCAGCTGATCAATTCCCGCTGTAGTCGTGGCCCAGAGGTCTCTTTGACGGGCTTCAATATACTCGGGTTCACATAAGGTGCCCGATGTCGCTTCGGATTCCAACAAAAGCACTTGACCATATTTTAAGGTTGCATGCGGATTTCTCATATTATAGGCAATTACGTCGGCTAGACTGTGGGCGGCATTTTCAGCGGTTACGGTGCGCAAGTAATTGTTAAGAGCCGGCTTAAATTCATAAACGAGCACGTTAGCATCTAACTTTGTTTCTTTAGAAGGCAACTCTAGACCTTCAATAACCGTTGCCCCTGCTTGGCGGCAGGCCTCAAAAGCCTGCTGGTAGACTGCTTTGCGATCCTCATCAATGCGTTCAAAAGCTGTCTGCAAAATCCCTAAGCGTGCCCCTTGCAAGGCTTCGCAATCAAGGAATGCGCAATAATCTTCAGGAATATGCCCTGATGCAGACCCCGTAGCGACGTCTCGCACATCACCCCCCGCTAAAGCATTCAGCAATAGTGCTGCATCGGTAACCGTTTTCGCTAATGGGCCCGCCGTATCCTGTGAAAATGAAATCGGAATAATACCGGTGCGGCTTACCAAGCCAACTGTTGGTTTAATACCCACGACAGAATTGCTGGTGGCTGGGCTTAAAATGGACCCCGAGGTTTCCGTCCCCACAGCTATCGGCACCAAGCCCGCTGCAACAGCAACACCAGACCCAGAGCTTGATCCCCCCACACTAAACTGACCTGGGCTATAGGGATTGCGGACTTGGCCACCGCGAGAGCTGTACCCCCCAGGCATTCCATTTGTCATGAAGTTCGCCCACTCCGTCATATTGGCTTTACCCAGAATAACAGCGCCTGCTTGCCGCAGTAGCGTGACAATATGGGCATCTTCACTGGCATATGAATTGGCCAATGCGAGTGAGCCTCCGCTGGTATGCATCATATCGCCTGTATTGATATTATCCTTCACTAGGACTGGAATGCCATGAAGTTTGCTGCGCGGTCCTTGAAGCTGCCGTTCCCGATCAAGGGCTCCTGCAATTAATAATGCTTCTGGATTGAGTTCTAATACACTATTTAGGCTAGGTCCTTGGCGATCAAACATGCTGATACGCGTTAAACAATGTTGCACGAGTTCCGTTGAGCTGAGTTCGCCGCTCGTCATTAAATCTTGCAGTTCACCGATATTGAGCCATTCTAGCTTTTGTTGCATGATGATCCCCTCACTCTGTTTGTTAGTTTTACTTTATCATAAAGCGGGTAGAAACTCTATAGATTTATCGCCACTTCCCCCTATTCCAAAGGGGCTGTCGCAATAGTGAGAATTTTTCACTATTACGCAGCTCTTTTTTACGCCAAAAAAACTGTTTTTGAAGTGTTTCATGTAGAAAACTAGACCTGCACTGCAAATTAGTGATCCTGCAAATAGAAAGAGACATGCTGACGCACACCTAAGCGGTGTACGTTTTGATGTGTCTAAATTTTGGCCTCTAGACTGCCTCTTTATATGGCAATATATACTGCCCGGTATGACCATTTTGAATCTTACTATGCAGTTTATTGATGTTGTGGCCCAGAGCAAGGATGACCAGTTCTGTCAGGACATTATCCTTGCCACGGGTCTGGAAACGGTGAAAACCCATATTGCTTTTCATATTCCCAAAAGCTCCCTCAGCCTGTATGCTACGGTTAACCCGAAAGATGTGGCCTTCTTCGCTGGTAATTCGCTTCAGGCTCTCACGCCGTTTGGCGAGAAAGCACTTGGAAATCTCAAACTTCTTGGTGCGTTCCTCAAGCGGGGTTTTGCAGTTGTTACCTTTGATGCAGTCCTTCTTGTATGGGCAGTCACTGCAGTCTTCACAGAGATAAACCGTTTTTTCGCTCTCATACTTGGTGGCACTCTTCCTGATCTTGGTATCGACAGCTTTGAGCTTTTTACCATTTTTGCACGTGTAAGTGTCTGTCTCAGGATCATAGGCCATGTTCTCATGGCGGCTCATGTCTTTCTTGTATTTGCGGGTTTTGGACCGCTCATAGTTTTGGGGCTTAATGTAAGCAAGCTGCTTATTCTTTTCGAGTTTTACATAGTTCTCTTCGCTCTCGTATCCTGCGTCACAGACGATGTTCCTATATTTGAATTCAAGTTGCCTCTCTGCGTCCTTAAGAAAGGGAAGCAGGGTGTTCACATCATTTGCTTTCTGCTCAACCGTCAGCCAAACAGTATATTCCGAATCCACTCCCAACTGCACGTTGTAGGCCGGTTTTAGTTGCCCATTGCGCATATGATCGTCCTTAAGTCTCATAAAAGTCGCATCCGTATCGGTTTTGGAGTAGGAATTGCGTTCCCCGGCAATCTTTTGCTTCTGTATGTACGCCTTGAGCTTGCCCAAATACGCATTGACCTGCTCGAGATCCCGCTGCAGCTGGGTCTTGCGGGAGCCTTTTCCATGAGCAAACTCAATGCCTTCCGCTATTTTGACCTGACCCAGTTTCTTGGCCAGTTTCCTGACATGCCGCATGGTGACCTTATCCTTGTAAATAACCTTGATTCCGTACGCTGCTTCACATTGTGCAACTAGATCCACAATCTTCTGCTCCAGCTTCTTATTGTGTTTCTTAACGGATTTAATCCAGACAAAGGTATAACGGTTGGCATTGGCCTCAATCTTGGTTCCGTCGATGTAGATGGTTTCTTGGGATATCTCTCCGTACTTAGCTAGAAAAAGGGTCATTTCCTTCATGATTTTTTTAGCGCAGGGGTTCAAATGCAGGGTTCTGAACCGGGCGATTGTGGAATGGTCAGGTGGTATTGAGCCTTCTAGGAGATACATGAAACGTGTATCCCACTTGCAAACCTCCTCTATATCCCGTGAAGAATACAGTCGGTTCATACTGGCATAAATGACAAGCTTCAGCATCTGGGTCGGTGTCGGTCCTTTCCGGTTGATTCTCTGATACGTCTCGTATAAGCTCTTTAAGTCCATCTCCTCAATGACTCGGCTTACCAAGCGTACCGGATGACTGGCCGGTATCTTATGATCCAATTCGAATGGAATCCGCAGTTGATATTCTGCTCTGTTGATGGTATAATCTTTTGTGAGATGTATTTTATTAGTCATATATACATTTTACTACAAGTCCTTCTCCGTTTCACGGATTAGGGCTTGTTTTATACAAAAAAACTGTCGCACTAATTTCTTAGTGCGACAGCCCCCTCTGCTTTGCAGTTGTAAAACCCCTAACACTTATGGGAAATATGCTTCAGTCAATATAGACCACTCCAAAATCCCAGCAAAATCACACCAATCCCCGCTCAACACACCCCACCAAGCACGCGCTTTTTAGACATTAAAAAACACAGCAGGTTAACCTACTGTGTTAGAACTGACAATCGTTGATAATCACTTACTAATCAAAATCTTTCGTGTTGGAGGGCACCACTCGATGGAACAAATCTGAGCGATGGACACTAACTGCTATTGCGGTCACCAAAACAATAAATAGGGCGCCACTGTAGAGGCGTATGCCCTGCGTTAGCATAAGGGCTAAACAACCACTCAATAGGCTCAGCTCATAAAGCAAGCTGACCACTTGTTTCTGAC
>CAZVAO010000052.1:1714-16618 GCA_964625175.1 uncultured Clostridiaceae bacterium | reverse complement strand
TCGTACAAATAGGTTGGCACAATATTTGTGTGGCTATCTCGCAACTCTCCTAATATCTGCATCAATTCAAGAAAGAACTCCTCGTCATCTTTTGTCTCCTTGATTCTATTTAGAAATTGACCTTTCTTGGTTAACCACGACACATCATACTACCGGCTCTTAACACCAAAAAGTGGATACTCCTTTTCGATTACTTCGTAAAGATAATTAAAATCTTCTACTTTTTCCTCAAGTGAGTATTTGTGATAAGGGCTAGTGGTGCAAGATGTTAAGACCATTGCGAAGCAGAGTACTACTGATACCATCTTAACTTTACTTTTCATATATACGCTCCATATCTTAAGAATTAATTACTATATACCCTTATTATACCAGTATGTAGCATCTATTGGAATGATATCCTTAAACCTGTGCTTTACTGATTTCTCATGCTTAAGAGATTAATAATTTGAGCGAAAAGAAGTAAGTTACTGGTAATTTATTACACATTTCTGAAAAATGAGAACCGTCACTAAGTTACGAGTTTTGCACATATGATTCCCCCTTCTTTTCTTAAGACGTGAAAAGGAGCCCTTTCGAGCTCCTCTAATTATTACTATATGTTAGACGCGTTCGACAATCAGCGCAACACCCATACCGCCCCCAACACAGAGTGTTGCGAGGCCTGTCTTGGCCTGACGATCCTGCATTGCATAGAGCAATGTAACCAGGATGCGGGTTCCACTTGCGCCAATTGGATGGCCAAGGGCTATAGCGCCCCCATTGACATTGACTTTAGTCATATCGAAATTAAGATCACGTGCAACGGCAATGGATTGTGCGGCAAAGGCCTCATTTGCTTCAATCAAATCGACCTCTTCAATTGTGATTCCAGCTTTGTTTAAAGCCTTAGTAACGGCAGGGACTGGTCCAATTCCCATATAGGCAGGGTCCACACCAGCTACGCCGTAAGATTTAATCACAACAAGGGGTGTAATACCCAACTCGTCCGCCTTTGCTTTGCTCATGATCACGACAGCAGCAGCACCATCGTTTATACCAGAGGCATTGGCGGCCGTGACGGTTCCGTCTTTTTTAAACGCAGGACGCAGACGCGCCAGTTTTTCTGCCACAACACCTGGGCGTGGAAATTCATCTTGAGCAAAAACGAGATCCTCTGCCTTGCGTTGTGGAATCCTCACTGGAACAATTTCCGCCGCGAAAAGACCTGCTTTTTGAGCGGCTTCCGTCTTCTGTTGACTCGATGCCGCAAAGGCATCTTGCTCTTCTCGCGTAATCTGATATTTCTCAGCAATATTCTCGGCGGTGATTCCCATATGGTAATCATTGATCGCATCCCAAAGCCCTTCATGGATCATACTATCCGTTAATGTGCCATCGCCCATCCTTTGACCCCAACGAGCTTTTTGAAGTAAGTAGGGTGCCTGACTCATATTCTCAACCCCACCAGCAACGATAATCTCTGCATCACCAAGCATAATATTCTTAGCAGCATCAATAACCGTTTGTAAACCTGAACCACAGACTCTGTTGATTGTCATCGCAGGCGTGCTGTCTGGGATCCCCGCTTTAAGGGCGCCCTGACGCGCTATATTCTGTCCTAGACCAGCTTGAAGGACACTCCCCATTAATACTTCGTCCACGTCACACCCATCAATACCAGCCCGTTTTAGAGCTTCTTTAATGACAATGGCCGATAGATCTAAGGCGGATGTGTCTGCTAATGTTCCGCCAAATTTGCCAATGGCGGTTCGCACTGCACTGGCAATTACAACTTCTCGCATAATTATACCTCTCAATCAATTTGTTTATTATAAGCAATTTATTTGAATTAGTCCGTTTTCATCCGTCCCCAATTTGCAGTTACGCGATCGATTAGAACCGTCCCCAATGCGCATAAATATGATCAATTAGAACCGTCCCTAATGGTTATTTATCAACAAGCGTCGGGATTTAGATCTCAATCACCTTTAAGTTGTCAGCGATGATGAGCTTGGCCTCAGTTCTCTCTTGGATTTGCTCAATCGTACAATCAGCAGCAATCTCTTTCAGTAACAACCCTTCAGGCGTCACTTCCATAACACCAAGCTCTGTGACAATCATATTCACCTGTCCTGCTGCCGTTAATGGCAGTGTACACTCTTTCAATACTTTGAGCCCACCCTTACGGGTTGTGTGCTGCATGGCAATGATTACTTTGCGAGCTCCCGTTACTAAGTCCATCGCACCACCCATGCCCGGTACCATCTTGCCCGGAATCATCCAATTGGCTAAATTTCCTTTTTCATCAACTTGTAAAGCACCTAAAACAGTCACATCTACATGGCCCCCACGAATCAACATGAAGGAGGTAGCACTGTCAAAGAAACTGCCACACGGCAATATGGTCACAGGTTGGGCGCCGGCATTGGTCAAATCCCAATCCTCACAGCCCTCTTCAGGGGTGGGTCCTAAGCCAATAAAACCGTTTTCAGACTGGAAAATAACCTGATCTTCTGTTCTGATATAGTCCGCCACCATTGTCGGCAAGCCGATTCCAAGATTGACAACGTCTCCTTTATTCAGTTCCTGCGCGACCCTTTGGGCAATCATTTTCTTAACATCCATTAGCGGACCTCCTTTACGAGATAATCCACCAGAATGCAAGGTGTCATGACTTCATCTGGGTTAAGCTCACCAATTTCCGCGATTTCACTTACTTCTGCAATAACAAGATCTGCTGCAGTCGCCATAAGTGGATTGAAATTGCGCGCGGACTTGCGGTAAATCAAATTCCCCGCTTTGTCTGCCTTCGCGGCTTTTATGAGTGCAATATCTGCTCTTAGTGGCTCTTCCAATAGATAGTCTTTGCCCTGCACATGAATGAGCGCTTTACCTTCAGCGACCACGGTACCAACTCCTGTCGGCGTTAAGATGCCACCCAGTCCGGCCCCACCAGCACGCACCTGCTCTGCAAGTGTGCCTTGTGGGACTAAAACTACCTCGGTCTCACCACTATTCAACTGTTTCCCCGTTTCTGGATTTGTGCCGATGTGCGACGTATACACCTTCTTAATCTGTTTGTTGACAATCCATTTTCCAACCCCTTGATCGGGGAAGGCGGTGTCATTACATATTAAGGTTAAATCTTTCAACTGCGCTTCAACAATCGCATCAATAAGCATTTCTGGAGTACCCACTCCCAGAAAACCCCCAACCATCACGGTGTGACCGTTCTTGATTAAGGCAACAGCCTCTTCCTTAGTAATAATCTTATTCATACTCTGCCCTCCCTAATATGGATAGAAGCCAACCTTGGTTTTACGTCCCAGTTTGTTCCCCCGCACCATTTTTCGCAATAATGGATGTGGGCGATATTTAGCATCACCAAACTCATTATGTAGAACTTCCATGATGGCCAAGCAAACATCGAGTCCAATCAAATCCCCTAAAGCCAGGGGGCCAATCGGATGGTTAGCTCCCAGCTTCATCGCTGTATCAATGTCCTCAGCTGTTGCCACCCCATCAGCGAACACCCCAATCGCCTCATTAATCATGGGAATCAGAATCCGATTAACTACAAAACCTGGGGCTTCTTCAACTTTTACGGCTGTTTTGCCCAGTTGGGTTGCCAGCGCCAAAATCGTTGTTTCAACATCATCACTGGTTGCTATGCCACAGATCACTTCAACTAATTTCATCACTGGAACTGGATTGAAGAAGTGCATGCCAACCACTTGCTGTGGCCGATTTGTGACCTGGGCTATTTCGGTAATCGATAGTGATGATGTATTCGTGGCAAAAATCGTTTTTGCTCCGCAAATCTTGTCAAGTTCAGCAAAAATAATTTTCTTAATTTTCATCTGTTCACTGGCAGCCTCAATAACTAAATCACAGTCAGCTAAATCTTTTAGTTGATCATGACCGGTTAATAATCGTAGCGCTTCATCTTTGGCATCACCAGTCATCCGTCCTTTGTCGACACTTCTTTCTAGTCTTTTTTGCACACTAGCCACACCACGTTCGGCATTTACCAAACTGACATCCGTCAAAACCGTCGCTATTCCCGCACTAATTAATACTTGGGCAATACCACACCCCATAGTTCCAGCTCCAATTACCCCGACTTTCTTAATCATAATCTTCCCCTTAACTATTTTGTTTTAAATACTGGGCTGCGCTTTTCAAGGAAGGCTTGCATCCCTTCCTTTTGATCTTCACTGGCAAAACACAGGGCAAAAGCATTTGTTTCAATGTGACTTCCCGTATGGGTATCGACATGAAGGGATTGCTCCATAGCCATTTTTGCATAGCGAACGGCCAATTGGCCTTTGCTTGCAATGCAGTGTGCTAACTCTAATGTTTTCGGCATTAATTGGTCTTTTTCAACAACAAAATTAACGAGACCAATTCTCTCAGCCGCTTCAGCCTTATAATATTCACCCGTGAAAATCATCTCTTTCGCTTTTGCAATACCAATAATTTTGGCAAGTCGCTGAGTACCACCAAAGCCAGGGCAGATCCCCAAACTCACCTCAGGCTGACCAAATCTGGCGTTTTCAGAAGCCACGCGCAGATCACAGGCTAAAGCTAATTCGCAACCACCACCTAATGCATAGCCATTAACCGCAGCAATACTGGGCTTACACAAAGTTGCTAAGCGATTAAAAACACGATGTCCCAACTTGGCAAAACGACGGGCCTCTTCACCACTAAAGGTACTCATCTCGCTAATATCGGCGCCAGCTACAAAAGACTTCTCTGCTCCAGTGATGACCACCACATAGACACCGTCATCGCGGGCCACTTGCTCAATTGCGTTTTCAAGCTCAATCAGGGTCTCTGTGTTTAAAGCATTAAGCGCTTTGGGACGATTAATAGTAATTAAGGCAACTTGCTTTTCAAACTCAAGTTTAATATTCTGATACTTCATCTTTTCCTCTCCTTTAATGGCGTTGATGTCTTTCCAGACCAGCAGGTTCTAAGCTGACGACTTTATCAACAAAAATCTGTTGGAGCCCGATGCTATGATCTTTCTCCTTTTTGCACTTCTCACAGGTTGAGCATGGATTGTGATAATCTTCTGGTTGAGCATAGGAACTAATAACGCCTTCATAATTGCGCAGAATGACCTTATTGCCCAATCGTGAAATGAGGTACTGTGGGCCTACTGGTATTTTTCCCCCTCCCCCTGGTGCATCTACCACGAAGGTTGGAACCGCATAACCAGAAGTATGGCCGCGCAATAACTCAATAATTTCGATCCCTTTGTCAACTGAGGTGCGGAAATGCCCAATTCCAGCGGATAAATCACACTGATAAATATAGTAAGGCCGCACTCGGTTGCGTACTAAAGCTTGGACTAATTCCTTCATGATCATGGGACAATCATTGATCCCCCGCAATAAAACAGATTGGTTGCCTAAAGGAATCCCCGCGTCCGCTAGCATGGCCAATGCTTTCTGAGAAGTTGGTGTAAGTTCATTAGGATGGTTAAAATGGGTATTTAGCCAGATTGGATGATATTTCTTCAGCATATTGACCAATTCAGGTGTAATGCGTTGTGGTAATACAACTGGGGCTCGTGTTCCAATACGAATAATCTCAACATGAGGAATACTGCGCAATGAACTTATAATATATTCTAAGCGCTCATCACTGACTAAGAGTGCATCTCCCCCCGATAGTAAGACGTCGCGGACGACCGGAGTGCGTCGAATATACTCGATTGCCGCATCTATTTCTGCCTTAGAACGGGCTTGATCCAATCCTCCAGCAAAACGACGACGGGTACAATGACGACAATACATTGAACATTGATCCGTTATTAAGAAGAGTACACGGTCTGGATAGCGATGGGTTAATCCTGGCACCGGTGAATCGGCATCTTCGTGCAGGGGGTCAATCATATCATAATGGCCAATTTCTAGTTCATGAACCGTTGGAACCGCCTGCATCCGGATCGGACAGTGCGTATTGGTTCGACTCATTAAGCTCGCATAGTAGGGGGTTATTGCCATCCGCATCGTTTCGAGGCATCGGTTAATTCCCACTATTTCCTCTTCAGAGAGGTCAATAATTTGTTGCAAGATTGTAATGTCTGTAATACGATTCTGAACCTGCCAATGCCAGTCATCCCACTGTGCTGGCTTAACATCTGCCCAGAATTCATTCCTGTGGTACTCAGTCATCGTTCATCCTCCTAGCTAAATTAAGTTTAAGATCTGGCGAGCCTCTGCAGGCGTTGCTACTGGCCGTTCTAATTCGTTGGCTAAACGCACAACACGCTCTACCAGCTCTGCATTGGATTTCGCTAATTGTTTATACCGATAAAACAGGTTATCCTCAAATCCCACGCGCACATGCCCCCCCATGATGATGGATGCTGCCGCAAGCGGTAATTCAGTTCGTCCAATACCCGCCACCGTAAAGGTACTGTCTTCGGGAATCAGGTCAATCATATGCACCAGGTTTTTAACGGTTCCCGGGATTCCTCCCGGCACACCCATCACAAAATCGAAGTGCAAAGGTTGGCTCACTAGCCCCTTTTTTACGAGTCGCAGGGCATTGTTAATCATTCCAACCTCAAATACTTCAATCTCGGGTTTAATGTTTCGTTCCTTCATAAGCCTAGCAAAATGCTCAATATACTCAGGGGAATTATAGAACACCCCATCACCAAAATTGACAGTTCCACAGGTTAAAGTGGCCATTTCGACATCTAGTTCTAACGGTTGTTGCCGTTCCAAAGCGGTCATGCCGACAGCACCCCCCGTTGATGGCTGGATAATAATCTCTGGGCACCGCTCTTTGATTAAGCGAATCGTTTCAGCAAAAATCGCCTTACTCTGGGTGGGTTGATCGTTCTCGTCTCGCACGTGCAAGTGTATAATCGATGCGCCTGCCTGATAGCAGGCATATGCCTCCTGTGCTAATTCTTCAGGTGTTGTCGGTAAATTAGGGTTGTCCGACTTATAGGCTTCCGCCCCACAAATTGCAGCTGTGATAATAAGTTTTTCCATGCTATTTCTTACCTCTTTGGCAATCCTGTGGAACCACACAGGTTCCCGTTGCTTTACAAACGATTATGGGTTCCTCCAATACATTGCAAGCAGACGGTTGGTCTGGCAACTTAGCAGAGGTAACCACCTTCCTTGCTTCAAATTCCATGCGCCGCGACGTGCGTCCAACTTGACTGATATGCCCAACGGCCTCGATGTAATCCCCTGCATACACAGGCGCCTTAAACTCCACCATATCGTAAGCGACAAATAAACCTTCATCACCATCGTGCCGAATCAACAGCTCCGTTGCGACGTCACCAAATAGTTGGAGCATTTTTGCTCCATCAACTAAATCACCAGCATAGTGGGCATCGTGGGCTCCCATTCTCAATCGAATCATAACCTCTTGCATCCTAATACCTCCATTCATTTCAGTTGAACACCAGAATTAAGTACTTGTTATTGAGGAATAACCATCCCTCTTTTATCCAATTCACAAACAATATAAGACGCCACATCTGGCGGTAGTGTACCGCCACCAAAACCCGCATCAAAGCCGATTTCAGCCGCTAATTCATGACTAATCCGCGGTCCACCAACCACCAGTAGCGTGCTTTTAGTAAGTCCCTCTACTTGAGCCATTTCCACAAACTCCGTTAAATTATGAATATGTACATCTTTTTGAGTGACGACCTGAGAAATGAGTACGGCATCTGCTTTCAACGCTTTAGCCTTCTGTATTAAATCATAGTTTTGGACTTGGCTGCCTAAATTATAAGCATCAATCATCGGATAACGCTCCAACCCATATTCTCCAGCATAGCCTTTCATGTTGAGAATCGCATCAAGACCAACCGTGTGGGCATCGGTTCCGGTACATGCGCCTACCACGACAATCTTACGATTAAAGTGATCTCGGATATAATCGTTAATTTGATAAAAGTCCATCTTTGGCGCATCAACTTTGGGTACTTTGATAGCACTATAGTCCACAGCTAAATCACTGGCCCCATAGAGTATATAAGCACTGAATTCTCCACCTAAGTCGCGGCCAAATGCCACTTGCACATCAGACAAACCCATCTTCTGTACGAGTTGCTTTGCCGCCTCTTTTCCCTCGTCCCCATAGGGCACTGGTAAAGTGAATGATAATTGAATTTTGCCATCGTTAAGCGTGTCGCCATAGGGTTTTACCTTGGTCCAATCCAGCTTCATTTACTTGACCTCCTTTAACTGCAGTTCTTTGCTTAACAATTCGCTAAAGGGGTTGTAGTAATTGGGAGCTTTCTCGACGACGCCAGCTAATCCTTTGCCACCATCTGGCAGGCGACGCACGTTCGCGAACATCCCGCTGGCCAGTGTTTCCTCAATCCCTAATTCTTCAATCTCTTCTAACATAGTGCACGCTTCCTGGAGTACTGTTTGTGCTCTCGTCTCAATGATTCCTCCTGATTTAAAGGTGATTTCATCACTGAGATGACGTGCCGCATGCATCACATATTGCGAATTTTTGAGTGCGATAGCGCGATCCTGCATAAACGGAGTGTGGATGGCCTCCGTGAGCATGCCTAGCAGGTGAATGCCCTGATCCGTTAAAACGGATGTCAGATTAAACAAGGCATTTTGCACCTGGCCTTGGAAGATATCTCCCGTCATATACTTTGTCGGTGGCATATACTTGAGCGGACAATCGGGGAAAATATCCCGCGCCAACTGGGCCTGCGCGATCTCGTAGAGCATGCTATCTTCGTGTTGGGGTCCAATCTCATAGGCATGACCGAGGCCCATCTGCTCGTGGGTAAGACCTGCTAATAAGGCTAATTGTTCATTAATCAGCTGCGAAGCCAAAACAGTATGACCCTCAGTGAAAGCATCCGCTGTCGTTAAATAGTTATCCTCACCCGTGTTAATAATGACACCGGCGTAGGCGTTAATCATGCGCGAAAAGTGTTGGTCGATAAAAGTTCGCTTCATATTGATATCTCTGAAGAGAATCCCATACATACTGTCGTTCAGCATCATATCTAAACGCTCAAGTGCGCCCATGGCCGCGATTTCGGGCATGCATAGACCCGAACAATAGTTGACTAGATAAATATAACGGCCGATTTCTGTGCCAACTTCATCAAGTGCGGCTCGCATAATTTTAAAATTAGCTTGGGTTGCATAGGTCCCGCCGAATCCCTCAGTTGTTGGACCATAAGGCACATAGTCGAGAAGGGATTGTCCCGTCGTCCGAATAACAGCAATAATATCAGCGCCTTGCCGGGCTGCCGACTGGGCCTGAGTGATATCTTCATAAATATTACCAGTTGCCACAATCACATATTGCAGTGGGGCTAAACCCATCGGTTGTACGACTTTAGCCTCATCTCGATCATTGCGATTACTGCGGATCACATCCATGGTTTCCAGCGCCGCATGGTGTAAATATCGTTTGATTTCAGTTTCGTCTTGGAGAGGAACCGCCAGCAGATCAAGTTCCTGCTCTCCAACCATCTCTGCAATTCTCTGTGCACTCAGCTGATAATAAACCATCGCATTACCTAAATACCAGGCAATCCCGCGCGCCAGTTTGCCTTTTTCATAGACATTATTAACGACCACATTTGCTAAAGGAACACCGATTCCGTCGACCCCATCGATTCCAAATAAACGTGCAACTGTGCGTTCGATTGTGGTGGTTGTATTTGCATGTACCATTTGTTGAATATCTTGAGCAATCCGCGATGCCGCTTGTCGTGCACGCTCAATGATCTGCTGGTCCAGTTTTAATTTACCCATTACTTACCTCCGTTTTGCTGCCTGTCGGTTTCATCAATCAATTCTTGCGCTCGCTCGATCCAGGCCAAATCCACCCCGAGCAAACGGGCAACTGCAAATGTCTCGCTAAGCTGATTTCCTGAAACTTGATGTGGCACAATGCTATAGTCAATATATTTACTCAAAGCACTTAGCCTGATTCCAAAATTGATGGCATCCCCATCGCTTTGCAGAGCCTCTTGGTTAATCCCCCTGATCCGCCATTTGGGGACGTCTAATTCTTCGACAATTCCAGTAAAATGCGTGCTAGCAATACATACACACGCACTGTGATGAAGGCGGTCCAGGTAAACAGTGGCCAATGCTTCTCCTTCAATTGGAGCTGTGCCGTGTAGTATTTCATCAATTAAAACCAACCCACATTCTTGTTGCTGTTCAAGCACGGATTCAAGTCCTTTAACCTCCTGGCCAAAGTGACTGAGCCCCGTCAATAGCGTATCTTTTTCCTGATAGTTGAAGTAAATAAAATCACTCAATCTTAATTTTAGGGATTGAGCAGGAACTGGCATCCCCGCCTGAGCCATCGAAGCTAAGAGATCAATCGTGCGCAGAGTTACGGTCTTGCCACCCATGTTAATCCCTGTCAAAAGCGCACTTCCTAGTTGCAGCTTGATTGTGCGCGGCGTAAAGGTTTGTTGTTGTCCCTTAAGTTTCTGTTCCAATAAGACATGTCGTCCCTCTACCATCTCGAAACCAAAATCATCACTAATCTCTGGTGTTACACAATCAAAGCGATCTGCTACTTTTGCACGTGCCAATAAGACGTCCATGATTCCCAACTCGGTTAATATTTGAGGGTAATCTACTAATCTTTTTTGCATCCTCTGAGCTATTTTGAGGCGATTCTGGCTTATGCATACCCGCAAATCTTGTTCTACTTGCAAACGCTCCTCTTTGAGATCTTTTAGTAAAGGATTGTCTATGACGCGATAACCGATTGCAATCTCATTCTGAAATTCAACTGCGACTTGCGGTTGATCAATTAAGAAATTCTGGAGATCGGTTTGCTGTGTGCTAATCGTAAAATGCTCGCGCAGATCTCTTGCCAAAAATTCGGCAACAGGCGCCAAATAACGTCGTAATTCTTGGTGATAGCGCCGCTCTAGCTCACGCAAACGCATGCGCAACCGTGCTAATTCGGGATCATAATCATCCGCCAAATAAAAGCCTTCGCCATGCTGATTACCCAGTTTTAGTATTGCTTTAACCGCATAAACAGACTCCCACTTCAGCGATATGGGTGGGGTATTTAAATCCCGGAAAACCGTGTGGAGTTCTGCTAAAACATTCGTCAGGCGATTGACTTGAAATATCGTCAGATCATCGACCGCTTCCATCATAACTTGATCTAAATAGCCATCAATATTGTCAACTTTGCGCAATAAGCGGTCTATTTTGGTTCGATTGGCGCGTTTCGTTAACCAAGTGCGCGCAATTGCTACTTGGTGAAGGTAGGCAACAAGCTGCTCTTCTTCACCGCGCTGGAACATCTCAAAAGTCTGATGCGCGCTGCGTCCATAAGCGGAGAGTGGTTTAATCATAGCAAAAACCGTTTGGAAGTCGTGGCTTAGTTCTTTAATTCTCATTTGCATGGGCGCAACCTCCATTCTTGAATTTCAATCCGCTAACCACGTCAAGCACGGGAATATCCAGCGCAATTTGACTAATCTGCCTGCCCAATTCTTCAATCGGTATGGCATAAATCCCCGCTTTTGTGGGGTTAATCACGATGGTCTGCAAAACCGCTTTGTCCAGCACATAAATCGGATAGCTACTTTTTTGTACGGCTTGCCATAACTGGGGCGTAAGAAATAGATTAATCAGACCTCTCACAATCAATCCTTTTGTATGACGCATCAATTGTTGTAGCAAAGTCGCCGTAATAGCACCCTGCCCCACTACAAAATCATCCCGATAGTCCCCCTGCAAAACCTCTTTTAATGTAATTGTCGATTGATCCCCTTTCATAATCCCCCATTGACTCTTGTTGATGATGTGCGTCGCCATTTCACGCATTGGTTCTGGAACAAGTGGGATTTGCCACAGTTGATATTGAAAACGAAACTCCGCTAGCAATTGCTCCAATGATTCTTTCCCGCCTATTGCCAGTACGACTGCGTCGGCAAGTTGGGCATCAATTTGCGTCCAGCGGTCGAAAGCGCCATCAACTAGGAAGAGATCTGCCTGGTTCACAAGCATTTTCTTAAGTGTTAATAATCCTTGGAGCGTCGCTGGTCCGACTAATTCGATTTTGCCAGGCTGAAGTATTTCAGCAATATAGACCTCACCAAGCGGTGTATATAAACCGGTCGCAGCAATAATGCGCTTATCCAAGCAGGAGGCTTTTAATATCTGTGCGGCAGTCGCCACAAGCATTCCAGGGAATACATCTATTAGGGGTTTACTATGATGATAGAGGCGATCAAATCGTTCTCCGTCATACCCAATCGAGGTCATAGCGACAATTTGCTGGTCCCCTGCCTGCCTAACCAAGTAATTAAGCGCAACCGTTTTCCCAGCATTCTTATTTAAACCACTGATGGCAATGGTATGTAAAGCCATCTCTCTGCTATCCATTAGGCGTAACGTATTTCATAAAGCTGGCGTAAGCGCTCGTTTTCGCGCAGAACTTGCATCGCCACCATGGCATGGTCGGTGCAATAACCATTGCCGATGATCATTTGAATATCACGACCTACTCCCTCTGCACCTAAAGCAGCGGCTGTAAAGGAAGTTGCCATACTGAAGAAATAGATTGTTCCATGGTTTTTCGTTACCAATACTGAACCCATCTCCGTGTTAGGGACATTGACACAATTAATCGTTAAATCGGCCATGCTCCCATCGGTTACTTCAGCGATGGCATGCATCATCGCCACTGCATCCGTTGCATCACAAACCACCGTGACATCAGCCAACGCCAAGGCTTTAACTTCATCGGCCCCTTTTTGGTCATAGCATAAGGCAATCACACAGCCGTTTATTCCAACCCGCTTCTTAGCTTCATGTAAACAAAGCAATCCTGATTTGCCAGCAGCCCCTACTATTAAAACCGTCTGTCCCGATTGCACAAGACGGGCCGTTTGGGCGGGTGCTCCAGCCACATCCAAGACAGAAAGTGCTAATTTGGCAGGCATATCATCTGGCAATTTAGCGTAGATTCCACTTTCGAAGAGAATGGCTTGACCAGCGATATCCACTTGATCATTATCAATTTTAATTCTTTTAATCTTGTCAATTTTGAGAGGTGTTAATGAAAGCGATACCAAGGTAGCGAGTTGATCCCCTATATTGAGATCGGTCTTTCCAATAAGATCATCCCCTATTGCTGCTACTGTTCCTATGAGCATTCCACCCGAACCCGTAACTGGGTTATGCTGCTTGCCGCGCTGGGCAACTGTTTCGAGAATAGTAGCGGCAATTTGAGTCTCATCGCTATTGGCAGCATTCTTGATTTGCGTAAAACTGGCTGAATCAATGTTTAAGGTTTCAACATCTATCAAAATTTCGTTTGAACGAATCTCCATGGTATTATCAATCCGCCAGGCGGGTTGAGGCAAAACCCCTTTGGGTTCAATCACTCGATGGGTTCCATATGGACAAGCTTTCATTGTACGACCTCCTATTGCTCTATTTAAACAAAAGCACTATTCAGAGAAAAACTGAATAGTGCTTCATATCAACGATATGACAGTAGCCAAACTATGTGGATTTGGCTCCCA
Organism: uncultured Clostridiaceae bacterium; assembly: GCA_964625175.1. GTDB lineage: Bacteria > Bacillota > UBA994 > PWPR01 > PWPR01 > CAZVAO01. The sequence goes on along the minus strand of CAZVAO010000052.1, from coordinate 3,090 downwards.
AGTCGCCGTTCTGGAACAAACGGTGCTTTCGGCATTTTATCCCTTCAATAACAGTATCGAGTGTTCCCTCTTAACAGCTGCTATCTACCCTATAAAATGCGCCTCTACAAAATTATTAAATTGTGATCGAATCTCACCCATTACAACAACAATAAAAGCACTACCCACAGTTATACTCTGAATAGTGCTTCATATCTACGATATGACAGTCGCCCGATTTTGTCAATCTGACTCCCAAGCAGTGACTTTGGAACAAGCCCCTCTTTCGGCATTCAATCCCTTCAATAACAGCTTTGAGTGTTCCCTCTTAACATCTGCTATCTACCCAAATGAATGCGCCTCTACTGGTCAAATATTTAGTTTTATATATGTCCTTATTTTACTATGCAGAGCAGAAGGGGTCAACTATATTCTGCTGCTTAGCGGATATATATTTTTGCTGATTGCCCTGCGTTCACGATCCAAAAGGGAATAAGTGATTCGTACTCAAATAGTCTATTGTTGTTTGGATCGCGTGGAGGTCGTGTACCTCAAATACGAGGCGTGGTTTGTGTGTTAATCCTCCTATTAGCCTTGAAAAACCATTCCAGTCGATCGTTCCCTGGCCAGCAGCCAATTCTTCATCACTGTAACCATGATTATCGTTTAGATGGATATAATTAAGACGAGGGCCGAGTGCACTAATCCAACTTTCCATACTTTCTGCGCCGAAGACATGGTGGTGACCTACATCAAAACAATGATTCACTTGGTCTGAGGGAAGGGATTGAAGTAGCGAATTGAGCATTGACGGGGTTTGATCCCACATGTTTTCCAATAAGATTTCAATTCGATAATCATCCACCATTTTTGCCCAGAATTGCTGGGAAGCCTTGAGCCAGGCCGGTGCATAGTGGGGATTGCGTAAAATTGGATTGAATCCTGTATGAAAGACAACCGCATTAGCCCCGATGGCCCGCGCGACATCCAAACTTCTTTTCACCAAGTCTTGCGATGCCCCCGCTATAGCCTGATTAGGGCTATGCACTAAGATATCCATAAATGGACCATGCATCGTCACATTCCCTTTAAACGAGCTGAGCTCAATGCGATAAAAATCACTCAGGTACTTCCATTCAGCACTGCTATTAATCACGGAATTTAGAGCAAAATCCAAAATTTCGAATGAGAATTGGTGTTCCTCGGCAAATTTGCGATATTGCGGATACGACGCGTAGCGGGGTTGGATGAAAAGATCATACATGGTCATCACCTACTTTCTCAGTGTACAGCTATACATTCACCAATCTAATATTAATTGATTTAGGCGAGTTTGAACAGTGCTTATTATTGTTGAACAAGCGATTAACGAACGTATACATTTTGAATGTGATTAG
>CAZVAO010000052.1:0-1614 GCA_964625175.1 uncultured Clostridiaceae bacterium | reverse complement strand
CAACCCAGGAAACACTTGATATACTGTTTAACCTTCTAATCTTTTGTAACGAATACTGGATATCAGATCCTACCAGCTATTCAGCGGTTACCTAACCCCTTATTCTCTATGCTATAATATATAAAACAGTTAAGGGGGATTAATATGCCACGTAAATTATTTTGCGAATGGAGTCCGTTGACCTATCGGATCTCTACATATAAGAATATCCTGCAACGTCGTTTGATTTGGTTATTCAATGCGTCAAAATATGCTCATACCATTAGCGACCATCTGCTCCCTGTTATGATCTTTGAACATCAGTCCATGATCCGCCGTAAGCTGGGTGATGTGGACATGCAGTTGCAGGAGAATAAAGCACATAATTTGGCGCTTGCTGCACCTCATATCAATCGGGTTCTGGTTCGTCCGGGTGAAACCTTCTCTTTTTGGAAATTGGTTGGCGATTGCAGCATACATAAAGGTTTCAAAGAAGGGTTAGTTATTAAGAAGAATACTGTGAACTCTGGTATTGGTGGTGGCATGTGTCAGTTCTCTAATCTTTTACATTGGATGGTATTGCACAGCCCCTTGGAAATTATCGAACATCACCATCATGGCGGCCTAGATATGTTTCCGGATCATAATCGCAAAGTGCCTTTTGGCACGGGGACATCCATTGTTTATAATTATATTGACTATCAATTTCGCAACCCGACTACGCAGACCTTTCAAGTGATTGCCTACACCACCGGAGTTCATCTCTGTGGTGAATTGAGAGCAGAACATCCTCTCGAGCATGACTATCAAGTCCACGAGCAAGATCAGCATTTCACCAGAGTCGGCGATACCTATTACCGTCATAATAAGGTTTATCAAGTGATTACCGCTCATAATGATGGTCGAATCATTGAGAAGAAGCTTATTGTAGAAAACTCCGCGCGTGTTCTCTACAACTCAAAATACATCCCCTCAGATCAAATTGTAAATGAATAAATTTGCTATAATAATTTAATTTTCACTCAAAAGGAGAAGCTATGAGCAAAATATATTATGTGCGCCACGGGCAATCAACTTACAATGCTGAAAACCGCTATGCAGGCTCTACCGATGTCCCTTTAAATGAATTGGGATTTGCTCAAGCGCGAGAAGTAGCCAATCACCTTGTCACCTACCAGATTGACCGCATTGTTTGCTCCCCCATGTTACGCACACGGCAAACAGCAACCGTAATTAATCAAGAACTGGATCTTCCCATCGAGTTCGTTGATGATCTTCGCGAGCTGAACTTTGGTGTATTTGAGAACGTCAAGAAAGACGAAATTGCACAACTCTACCCTGATCTCTGGGAACAAAGCCAGATAAACGATTATTACTCTGTCAGCCATGGCGGTGAAACGTCTTTCGATGCGCAGCAGCGCATTTTCCCCGCTCTTGATCAGATTATTGCAAAATACCCGAACCAAAACATCCTCATTGTTGCCCATGGTTCAGTTGGCAGAGTCGTTCATCGTTACTTTAATCGCGAAATTAGCGATGAGCAGTTCTTTCGCTATTCCCTTAGAAATTGTGAAGTGGCCGAATACGAAATCTAAATGCATCTGCTAGTCCCTATTGATTCAATTAAGGAAACAC
>CAZVAO010000051.1:14651-16658 GCA_964625175.1 uncultured Clostridiaceae bacterium | reverse complement strand
ATCAACCCCTTATAGGGGTAGTGCAAACCACCCTTTTTAAGGGTGGTCATGATTTGATAATGAAGCGCCAAGTAATTCAATTATTTCCTTATAGAACCTCTTTGCCTGTTTGAAAAGTCTCGAAATGTGGTATATATTATATAGTAGTATATAGTAATTATCCAATTAAATGATGAGGTGAGACTTTGGTTATCTATTGGCCAATGGCAATTATTGGGGGAATACTGATTCTGATTGGATTAAGAAAATCTTATCCGCTATGGATAAAATCTAAATCCGAAGTTTCGCGTAACATCTTTGATGATCAACTTATTGTCACATTATTTTTAGTCCTTGGTGGCCTTATGCTTGGGCTGGGATTAGTCGGATTGATTGGGTTACCTTATTAGCTACCAAGCAATCTAATAGGCACATGAGTAGTGCATGAATTTAATTGAGCTAATGGGCTTAATTGTTATTTTGTGTGTGAATCCTTGATTAAAAAGCTTTTCCTGATTAAAAGGGGAGGCTTTTTCATTCACAACAGTAGGGTAATTTTATTGTGCCATACCTAGTGAAACTCATTTGCCAATGCGGCTTAATTCGTTGTATAATCAAACTATGGCAACAAGATATGGTAGTCCGACGACTAGGTATCATAAAATGGAATAGGAGGAGATGACGGTGAAGTTATTAGGTAGAGTTTGTATACTTGTCTGTGTTTTTGTATTGTTTCTCTCTGCAGCAAATGCCCAAGATATTGAGATTTCATTGAATGGTGAAATTTTGACTCCGACTGTAGCTCCAATTATACAAGCAGGTAGAACATTGGTGCCCTTGCGTTTTATTGGTGAAGCTCTCGATTTGATGGTTGAATATGATAGTCCAACGAAAACAGTTATTTTGACTGGCGATGATATGGTGATTGAACTGCCCATCGGCCTCAACATGGTCAGGGCGAATGGGATTATGCGTGAGATTGATGTCCCCGCCCAATTAATGCAAGGGACAACGATGGTTCCCCTTAGCTTCATTAGCAATTTATTGGGCGCACAAGTCACATTTAACCCAGTAACTAAAGCGATTAACATTATGATTACTCATGAGCCAGTTGCAAATGACGGGTATTACCACATGACTGGGGATGCATTGGTTTACCTCCCCGAAATGGATGTGCCGATCCCAGTAGCAGTAATGGGCTGGTTTGAGCTGGAAGTGACAGATGAGATGTTTATGAAGAGTGGGATGGAAACAAGTATTGAAATGCCCTATATGACTGGGCCTGTCGGTATATCGTTAATTTATGACCCAGATGGCTATCAGTATGGTGAATTAGATGCTGACGGCAATTTCTGGATGTTAACCTCTATGCGCTATTATGTAGAAGAAATGGAAGAAGGCGAAGGGTATCCAGTGATGGCACTCGAGAAGGGTACCTTTGATGTGACAACGAATCACTATCAGTCTAATGTGGCATTATCAATAATGACAGGACCATTCCAGGGGAGTACGGTGCTATTCTCCAAAGGTGGATCGAGATCTGATTCACTGGAGGATATCCGGGCGCTATTACGCAAGGAAAGTCTAACAGAGGCAGAACGCGAACGAATTCGTGATTACCTGAGGGAAAGCAGCGCCTCTGAAGCTGAGAAAATCCGAATTTTGCGTGATCTGATTGGGCTCGCCCAGGATGCAACTGGGGAGACTTTGGTTATTACCCCTTTAGAAATTTTAGATGAGATTATTGAGGGTATCCGTAATATTGAGGAGTCATTCTACCAGCGCTATAAGCAGATGCGTGATTCTGGGATGATTGATGGCCCTGCAGGCTTCCCTAACGGCACTTTGAGCCAACGTCAAAAATATGAGATGCGTTACTTGTTAGAAGAACTGAGAAAGAAACTGGAATAACATGTGATTAACGCACCAATAATTATAGGGGCACTTCATTCGTGGGGTGTCCCCTTTTTTGTTCCCCAATGGTCGGGAGAATTATCGTTTTACATCAAGGTCTATTCGTGATAAAGT
>CAZVAO010000051.1:0-14551 GCA_964625175.1 uncultured Clostridiaceae bacterium | reverse complement strand
TCCCCAATGGTCGGGAGAATTATCGTTTTACATCAAGGTCTATTCGTGATAAAGTTTTAGTAGATATCAATAGGAGGAAGGGCACTATGAGTAAATTTGATTTTAGCGGGGAAAGCCCCTGGTTTGAGATTCGCAAGAAACGCATCCACCAATTATTACCCCAAGCGATGAAACTGTCAAAGGTTGACGCCTGGGTCATCATCTGTCGTGAGAATGCCAATGATCCACTGGCAATACATGTCGGAGGGGAAAATGCGGGTGGCGAAATGGGAATTGTATTTGAACTGCAAGGCGACAATGTCCACTCAACGGCCTTTAGTCCGTGGGGAGAAGTGGTTGGTTTAAGAGAGTTAAATCTCCACGATGAGATTCTTAGCATGGATAATCCCGCCACCCTCTACGAGCAGATTGCTATGAAGCTTAAAAGTTTAAACCCAAACAAGATTGCGGTGAATAGTGGCACAAAGAATATTGCAGATGGAATTTCTTATACCCAGCGTTGTAAGATGGAACAGGCACTCGGAGATCTCAAAGGATCCCTGACCTCTTCTCAAGATTTAGTTTCTGAATGGCTATCAGTCAAGTTGCCAGAGGAAGTAGAAATCATGCGCCGAGCAGGCGAGCTTACCGTTAAGATTATTCTAGATGCCTATCAAAAGATTGTTCCTGGCAAAACGAGCGACTATGATGTCGCTATGTGGATTCGGGAGAGCATGGAGCAGTATGGAGTCGGCGATGGTTGGTCTGCCAATCATAACCCAAGTGTCAATTCAGGGGTTGCACGAGGGCACGCAGGACCAAGCAAAAAAATCATTACCGCTGGAGATTTTATTCAAACGGATTTCGGTATCAAAGTATACGATCACTGGTGTACCGATTACCAGCGCTTTGCCTATGTGCTGGCACCCGGAGCGAGTGAAGTGCCTGCAGCAGATCTTCATAAATGGCAGTCAGCCGTTAAAGGACATCGCATTGCGCTTGCTGCGATGCAAGTGGGCAAAACCGGCTATGATGTGGATGCGGCACAAAGGGCTTGGATGCAAACAACGGGTTCTGATGTTGTGCGTTGGGGTACGGGGCACCCAGTAGGCTATTTCGCGCATGATATTGGTCCTGCTTTAACAGGAGGACAACGGGAAACACCGCCTGCTGACGCGTTACGTATTTTGCGAGAGGGCCAGGTTTTTGCCTTTGATGGGTTTTATGCTTGGGATGTAGCTGAAGGTCAGAGGCTAATCTCGGTTGAGGAAATGGCAGTTGTCACAGCAGATGGTGGGAAATACTTAAATACACCACAGGATGACTTAATTCTCATTCAGAGTTAGGGTGCGGCTACGATTAATGACACGTCATAAAGTCTAAATATAGGCAGTATAAGCATGATAAGTAGGAAAGGTAGGCGTTTAAGCAATGGCAAGAGATTTTATGTCAGCAGTTGAGAATCGACGAAGTATGTATGCGCTAAGCAGTGAATCGACCCTATCTCATCAAGAGATTGAAGATTTAGTGAGGCACGCGGTCAAACATTGCCCAACAGCTAACAATTCCCAGACCGGACGTGTCATCATCCTTTTTGGAGAGCACCATATCCGCCTATGGGATATAATCGAAGAAGCACTAAAAAAAGTCGTACCTGAAAAACGATTCCCTAGAACGCAGGCAAAGATTGAAACCTTTCGCCAAGGGTATGCCTCACTACTGTTTTTTGAGGATATGAGCATTGTGGAGTCGCTACAGAAACGGCTCCCCACCTATGCACATAATTTTCCACTCTGGTCGATGCAGTCTGCGGGAATGTTGCAGTACATCATCTGGACAGCTTTGGAAGAACAAGGTATGGGTGCTTCTTTACAACATTATAATGAATTGATTGGTAATCAAGTTAAAGCGGAATGGAACATTCCTGAAGAATGGATGCTGATTTCACAAATGCCTTTTGGCAAACCGACAGCACCTCCTGACGAGAAAACATTTGAACCTTTAGAGAAACGCATTAAAATCTATCATTAGTTGCAAATTGAATTCGCAATCAAATAAGCAAAAAAAACCTCACAATAGCTTGTGAGGTTTTGTTTTTGAATCAAATTGCATTTATCCTTGCCTGACTAACTGATTGAAGAACGATGGTAGAAGAATAGTCAGCAGTGGGCAAGTGATTGTAGAGCGGTGGTTGAATAGTAATATATACTAGTCTTGACGACTGACCACCTGATCACAAATCTACTTAAAAATACCGAAAGGCTTTCCAAGGGGCAAAAACTCTTTATTGAAGTGCTTATTGAGAACATTACCCGCAAAGCCATAGAAACCCACCATTGAAATAAGAAACTCATCATAACCGGCAATCATATGCCAGAGATGGCTTCCCGTGAGCGTGCTAATACTGAGGCTAAGGAAAAGAAGATCAATTAAAACGAAGATATAGAACAACATCTTATTGGTTTCCACTGCCCCTATTGTCATAAAGAGTGAGAAGATTAAGTAACCGATAAAGGCAAATCCAAATTGAGAAGGGTCTGCCGCTTGAGCAAGTGATTCTCCAAATACACCAGCAGTAGTTAACCAGCTCATGGCCATTGCGAGCCAGAAGAAGCCATAGCCAGCAAAAGCAGTTGCACCAAAAAGGTTACCTTTTTGGGCATCCTTAACACTAGCGAACAATTGGGCGAAACCCCCAAGGAAAATAGCCCATGGGATGACTAATGCGGTTCCTGTTGTCCAACCTAGTTTACTTGATGAAGCGACTAGAGTGACCATCGCTAAGCCAAAGAGGCCGATAGCCGAGGGATCACAGGTCATTACTTGAGTCTTTTGAATTAGTGATAGTGAGGCATCTTGTATAGGCACTTCAGCGGTGTTCAATATCTTAATCGGTTTATTACTCATTTCTATCTCCCTTTTTCGCAAAATCCCGTATATCATACCATCTCTAATACGGGATTGAAAGAGAAATTTAGTGTGGGTGCAATTATCTTCTTTGAATATGTTTAAAAAATCAAATGCGCAAAAGATAGAGGGAGTGATTACGCCAAAAGAAGCAGTATGTCTTCAAAAGCCCAAGAGAGTAATGACTTAGTGATTATGGGGTGTGGACAAAGCGATCCTTTTGAATAATAAAAAGAGACTTCCTTTAGTAAAAGCCTCCAGAGTGCTTATTGGTTGAATTGCAAGTACGTGTTTAAGATAGCAATATAACAGCTACAACGGTTAGCCCAACAGCAATCCATTCATTGCGTTTGAGGCGTTCTTTGAAGAAAGCCATTCCAACGAAGTTGCTGGCAACAATAGCCCCTGCTGCATTGAGGGGATAGACGACTGGTCCAGGTAAAGTGCTAAGGGCAAGGAGCAAAAATGTTGCTGCCAATTGATTACAGATCCCGACGCCAATACCTGTGACCACCTCAGTTTTTCCCCAAGATTTATGAGTACGGATCGCGTAGATTGTGCTGATGACAAAAGCACTACTAAAGATGAAGCCTAAAAAGACAGAACGATAAGTAATAGGTGCGTAAACTTGAAAGGCCTTGCTGGCTAAAGAACTTAAACCACCAGTTAGAAAGAGCACCAGTAGAGCTTTGTGTATTTCAAATTTTTTACCGCTGGTGGCATTAAGATTAACGAGTATGACACCTGCCATAGCCATCAGCATCCCTAGCCATTGCCAAGATGTGGGGATTTCTTGCCAAAGAAAGATCGAAAAGAAGATAGGGATGATAATCCCTGCGCGATTGAACATGCCAGATAATCCTGCACCGTAGTTGCGAACGCTGATTTGAAAGGCAATGATCCCTATAAAATAGCCAACACCTGTAATGACACCGATGAGCATTGCGAAAATACTAACCGCTTGAATACTGAACTGCTGCCCATTGCTTAGGATTAGCGGCAACTCAGAAATAAATGCTTTGAGAGCAGTAGGGCCTAGATGAATTTGAAGATTGGATTGAGCAATCATGATGAGGCTGACGCAGATTGCAGCAAAGTAATTGACGGCAGTGATCACGTTACGATTAAGATTGCGACTTTCACTTATCTTGAATATGCCAGCCATGGAGGCACTCATTGCTACAGCTAAAAAGATATATAACATAGTTGTACTTCCCTTCTGATGGTCCTCAGCTATTATAACAGAATTTATACAACGATACACAACTTAAGCCAGTGTTCGGCAGAAAAGTAGCGATGTAGGATGTCGCCAAAAGTCCCCACTGAGTCAAATCTGTAAATATGACATGATTATGTCATATTATAGATAGTGGCTGATAAGTTTTGCTGAAGTTGATGACGCCTTATTCAGTTGCCTATCATGAGAGTGGTAAAGTGGAATGGAGGAAGCGTAATCCCCCTGGTTTTCATGGAGAGAAATTATGCTAGAACCCTCAATAAAACATCAAGCGTTCACCAATCAATGGTAGATACTCACACTGACCACCCTTTAGTCCATGCAAAAAAGACTGCCCTAATGAACAGTCTTTTTGCCTTATGAAGAGAGATTTTCAGCAATTTTATAGTTAAGGATTAACGCGGATCAGTTGACCATCTTGGAAACGCATAATGAAGTTGGCATAATTCGCATTTAAGCAGAGATCAAAGTCGGCTTGCGGGGAGTGGGTTTTTGCGGGATCGAAGAAGCGAGCCCCACTGCCTGTTTTCAATATTTCGCGGATACGACCTAAATCATAGTCTTGATCCAGCAGCAGCGCTTGGATATATTCGGCCAACATATAATCTTCGTCAGCGTGTTTTCCATGTTGTCCCATAGCAACCAAGGACACTTCAGCGGGCTGCATTTTGCGAATGTAGTTAGCGATTGCGCGCGCGTTGACAAAGCTTCCTGTCAGTATTTCAGTGGACTGATGCGCACTGCAAAGTCCTAAGGTGCCATTACTCGTCGTCAGAATAATTGTCTGATCGCTGAAATCACAGTCTTGCACTTGAGAGGGGGAATTGCCATAGTCAAATCCAGGGATCATCGCCCCACCACGTTCTCCCGCCAATAAATAGGTGGGATGGTTCGCCCGCAGTTCAAAAGCTTCTGCAGTCGTTAGTACCGGAATAATCAGCTTAGCGCCATTCTGATAAAGATAACAGGCGGTTGAAAATGCCCGGAATACATCAATGATAACGGTTAGACCGCGTGCCGCTTCAGCGCCACTTTGAAACTCTAAAATATTAATTTTCATCTTAATGGTCCACATAGATGCGGTTGACGATACGCCAACTGCCCTCTGCAAAGCGATAGAGACTGAGATAATCGGTGCACATCAGTTTGCCATTTTGTAGTGCTTCCATTTTAACCATCGCGGCATTTTGGCGGGCATCAATTAATAAAATGTGGAATTTCCAACCCTTATGATTTAAATGGGCCTGATACTCGTTTCCCACAGCGGTGATGAAGCTAGGTAGCGTCATAATGCGCATCGTCGTATCGTGGTAGACAAGAGATTTGCACATGGGGTGGAAAATCTGACTGAGCCGATCCTTGTCAAGTTCGATATAACGGGCATTGCCGTAATCATGGATAATGGTGCGAATCTCATTAATAACAGGATCATTTTTATGCGATTCTGTTTCCTCAGCGCCCATTACGTGGGTATCGTTAATCTGTTGCGGAACAATCTGTTTTAAATCTTCGGCAGAAATTACTAAATTGTCACCATCGATTATGGTTGGCTCATCAAAACCAATCGCTATTTCGTCCATAAATTGACTATTTTTATCGAACTCAGGGAGGTCTGATTCCTCATCATTCGTTTCATCCAGAGAAGAAAGAAACACATCTGTAGAGTCATCCTCTGCTTGCTCCTCCGCTGTAGAACTAGGGGAGGATGGATTTAAATCCTCAGTATCTACTTTCAATAAATCGGATTCATTAATAGGAGGATACTCTGGAAGCGCCTCATCTGTAGCGCCATCCTCTACCTGTTCCTCTGGTGTAGAATCAAGAGAGGAGGGATCCAAATCCTCAGCAGGTGGTGTCAACAAATCGGGTTCTCTAATAGAGGGATGCTCTGAAAGAACCTCAGCGGCTGTAGCCTCTGATAAAATCTCGCGGGGGTCTTCTTGGGGAACTTCAGCAAACTCGGACATTTCAGAGCTAGTCGTACATTCTTCTTCTATTTCCGTTGCCTCAATTCGCACGTCTTCAGCTGATTCAACTTGATCGACTGGCTCTGTAGCGGTGTCAGGATCAATGACTTCTGTTCCACCTAGTTCATTTGTCGTATCAACAGTGGATTTTATTTCCTCTTGTATTTCTTTAGGCCAAAAACTGCTAAGCGATTTTTTAGGCGGTTGCACCTGTTCCTGAACGTGTTGGTATTCTGCAATCAGCACATTATCGCTCATAGTGTCTTCAGAGTTATCACTTAGATAAGGATCAAACATATCATCAATTAGGCCGATTAGATTGCTCTGATTAGTAATTGAGTCGGGGGTCTTATCTTGAACGGCTACGATCTTATCCTCTGATTGGGGTTTTATTGGGGCCGAAATTCTATAGGGATAAGAAAATCCAGGTTTGAACAGATGTTTAACCGCACAATCCTGAAGTATTTTCAAGTGTTGGGCATTTGAATCCTCAACAAATGGGTGATTCACAGGCAATTTTGCCAAGGCTACTTGTATGCAAGATAAAAGTAATTTCTCAGTGATGAGATCGTCAATAGTAACAATTGATAGATCTGTGGGTGTGTATTCTGAGATAAATTGTTTAAATTGTCCTACTGGTACAGGCCCAACTGAGTACTTCCCAATATTTAGTAAGGTTTGCAGGAAGATCAGGCCTTGCTCTGAAAATTGGCGAAGAGAAACTCTCAATTGTTCAGAGAAAGAATCTTGGTCTCGATTTTGTTTAAGCACATTAATAATCGGGACGATTAGACGGAGTTTCATTTGGAGCAGAACCTGAGAATGGATGAAGGTAATCTCTCCACGGTGTACACAGGCCTGACTAGGAAGTTCCTGATTCAAAAGCTCAACAAATGCTGGATAGGCGTTTTCATAAACCTTATTCTCGACTAAGACGGTATAGGCATCGGGGGCCTCGAGCAGATATCTGTGTGTTCGAGTTAAATAATCATCCATAAAACGTGTCATGATTGCAATAGTAAACATTTTATTCACCTCAGGCAGTATAATCTTATGTCAATTATACAACATCAAGCTGAGGTTTAAAAGTTAATCAAGTTCCATTTATTGCGAAGACTAAAAAAAGAGAAGGACGAAGCCCTCTCGAATTTTTATTTTGGGTGATTATTAGCAATCAATTCAGTCTTTTAAGTAATTCTCTGAGTTCTATAACCGTATCAATCAGATAGTTTGGCCCTTGCTTCTCCAGTTCTTGTTTCGAACCATAGCCGTACGTTACGCCAATGGATGTTATACCATGGGCCTGGGCTCCGGCAATATCATATTTGCGATCACCAATCATTAAGACGTTACCTAAATCGGTAATACCTAATTCATTGCAGGCAAAGGCTATGATCTCCGCTTTATCCGTGCGCGTATTGTCGAGATTGCTCCCAACAATGGCTTTGAAGTAGTGAGCAATCTGGTAGTGGTCTAAAATCTGCTTCGCAAAGACGGTTGGTTTTGAAGTAGCTACTGCTAGCTGGCAGCCCGCTTGATGTAACTCAGCCAAGAGCTCAGCGACCTCTTCATAAAGGACATTTTCCAGGATGCCTTGTTTGCTGAAATACTCCCGAAAAAAGTTTATTGCCTGTGTCGCTTGCGCTTCATCAAAGCCATAAAATTTCATAAAAGAATCGGTAAGTGGAGGGCCGATGAATGTATTCAATTTCAGCAAATCCGGCTCATCAATACCGAAGTGTCTAAGGGCATATTGTACCGATTTGGTAATTCCTACTTGAGGATCCGTTAAGGTGCCATCGAGATCAAAAAGAATGTAGAGATAATTCATATAGGGCGCCCTCACAATTATCTCCTGTTGAGCATTCCGAATAAGCCCCGAATTAATTCGTTTCCAACTTGACGACCCACTGAGGTAGCGGCTGATTTCATCGCTCGCTCCATCGCTGAATCTGAACGGCGGGTAGACTTCGTTTTTGTAGTTGCTTTTTTACGCAATTTCGCTTCTTTTTCCTGCTCTTTACGTCGCTGCTCCGCTTCTTCCGCTAGTTGTTCTTGCTCAAATACACGCACCAGTCGCTCATAGGCGGAAACTCGATCTAATGGGGTATCATAGATGCGACCAAAGTGAGAGGCGGCAATGATTTCGGCTACGTGGTCTGCGGGGGCTGGGCCTATCTGGCTATGGGGGGGACACATTAGCACTTGATCAACCATACTTGGTCGTCCTTTATGATCTAAACAGGAAACGAGTGCTTCGCCCACACCTAAGTTAGTAATCGCTGCTAAAATATCTATTTCGGGGTTTTGACGGAACGTATCGGCTGCCACTTTGACGGCGCGTTGCTCACGTGGTGAATAGGCCCGTAAAGCATGCTGAATGCGGTTTCCTAATTGGTTAAGCACGTCATTGGGAATATCTAGGGGATTCTGAGTAACAAAGAATACGCCAACCCCCTTGGAGCGGATTAATTTCGCCACTTGTTCAATTTTATCTAGCAATGCTTTTGGCGCATCATCAAAGAGTAGATGGGCCTCATCAAAGAAGAAAATCATGCGGGGCTTATCACTATCGCCAACTTCAGGGAGAGATTCAAAGAGTTCCGAAAGCAACCACAGCAGAAAAGTTGAGTAGAGCGCTGGGGCATTAAAGAGCTTTTGGGAAGCAAGGATGTTGATATTCCCACGATGCTGACTATCAAATCCCATTAAATCATGAATATCTAAGGCGGGTTCACCAAAGAACTGGTCGCCACCCTGAGATTCTAAAGCGAGCAGACTCCGTTGAATAGCGCCTATGGATCGTGTAGATATATTGCCATAGGTTAAGGTGTATTCTTTGGCATTCTCACCAATGTACTTCAGCATTGCGCGTAAATCTTTGAGGTCGAGGAGTAGGAATCCGCGATCATCTGCAATTTTGAAGACCATATGCATCACGCCCGTCTGCACTTCTGTTAAGTTGAGCAAACGAGATAGTAAGAGTGGTCCCATCTCAGAAATAGTGGTGCGCACAGGGTGTCCTTGCTGCCCATATAAATCCCAAAACACGGTTGGATAGGCGGTGAATTCAAAATTCTCGATGCCAATGGTGTTTAAACGTTCCGTAATTTTAGGGTGGGGTTTGCCAGGTACACTTAGCCCAGTTAAGTCGCCTTTGACATCGGCTAGGAATACGGGAACTCCGATATCACTAAAGGCTTCAGCAATTACTTGCAAGGAAACAGTTTTACCAGTTCCTGTGGCCCCTGCTATTAAACCATGTCGATTTGTCATCTCTGGTAGGATATAGGACTTCGCTAGCCCCTTGCCTAATAATAGGCCATTATTGTCGTTCATAATTATCTCCTCTTCTACATAGTGCTGAAGGTCTTATTTAGGGCTTACTGAACAATTCAAAAAGTTTGTTACTATAGTGTTTTTAAGCTTTTTGATTTTGCTAGGTGAACGAAAACTGTATTTTATGGGCAAAAAAACTTGCACCTAGCAAGGTGACGTTTCGGAAACGTCACTGTTCAGACGCCGATCAATACGGCTAAAATAGCTTATTTAAGCCATTTTTTGAGCTACGCTCATTACTGAATGAAATCTAGCGATTCATTCAGTAAGCCCTATTTATAATTGTATGCAATAACGGCCTGTTATGCAAGGATTAACTGAATGTGAGAGATAATAAGGTAGTTCGTGCGATTTAATTCGATTGAAGTAATTGACGCAAAAAAACAGAGTCACGATGGACTCTGTCCCCTTAGATTTTGAGGTATTCAAATGATGATTTATTGCAGCTTAACAGCTGTGCCAGTGACAACAATCATAATCATAGAACCATTTTGACCCAGCACTTCATAATCGATATCAACACCTACCACGGCATCGGCACCCATACGCTTGGCACGGTCTTCCATTTCAGTAAGTGCTTTGGTGCGTCCTTGCACAAGCTCATCCTCGTAAGAAACACTGCGGCCACCAAAAATATTGGTTAGTCCTGCAGCAAAGTCTTTGACAAAGTTAATCCCTAAGATCACTTCACCGTTGACGATGCCCAGATAAGATATGATTTCGCGGTTTTGAATTGTTGGGGTAGTCGTGATAATCATAGTAATCCTCCTCATGTTAATTCTATTCGTTTATGCCCATTTGAATGGAATCTTAAACCAAGTGCTTGGTAAGGGATTGACTATTTTTACAATTCGGCCCTTTGACTATAAAAGGCACTGCCTAAAATCAGAATTCCACCAACAATCTGCCAGAGAGTCAGTGACTCTTGCAAAAAAACAAATCCAAAAAACATGGCAGTCAAAGGGTCAATGTAGCTAAGCACAGAAACTTTCAAGACACTAACATGTTCAATGCTGGGGAAGTAGAGGGTACACGCGAGAGCGGTGTGCACAAGCCCGACAATTAGTAAGAAGATCACGGTGGTCATATCATTAAAGTGAAGCTGACCACGAATCAATATCAAGGGTAAAATCACGAGTACACTAAGGAGAAGTTGGGTGACGGTGCGTAATTGGGGATGAATACCCACAATCCTTTTATTGCAGATTACCACACCTGCGTAAAGGAAAGCAGCAACACAGCCGTAGGCAATCCCTTGCATATGATCGAGTTCTGCAGAAAGTGCGCTGCCTTGGTTGCTGATAATTAGATATAAGCCACCTAAAGCAATGAAAATAGCGATAAATTTTCGCCAGCTATAGTCGTCAGATTTGATGAACAATGGACTCAGGAGTACGGCAATTAATGGTGCTAAATAATAAGAAAGCGTGGCATTAGCAATCGTTGTATATTTATAAGCTTGGAAGAGTAGTGCCCAGTTGCCAGCAAGTAAAAATCCCGATAAAATCAAGGGCACGAGGTTTTTCTGTACATGCTTTATTTCGGATTGCAAGACACTGGCTGGCATAGTATAACGTGTAATAACGAGTAGAACAATCCCAGCTATGGCTGAGCGCATGAACGTAATTTCTGGAGGAGGCAGCTCGATAAAGCGAATGAATATACCCAGGCTACCCCAGATCACCATAGCAATGACAATTTTAAGGGTGGGTTTCATGGTAGGACCCCCTTTCACAGCTTCATTTTTGTAGGCTTACCTTTAAGATTATAGTATATGATTATAGCATATGAGGATGAATCCGTGTATAAAACGAAATATTTTTCATTTATGGTTGATAGAGCTCGTTAATTGATTAATTTGTGAAGGCCATGTCTTGACAGCTGTGTAGTTTAGTGTTTTGATAGTCATAGCAGATTAACAGAGGTGAAGTATTTTGCATTCAATTACGAAGTCTATCATACTAAGTCGCATCGTTTTATTGTTAGCTGGTCTTACTAATATTGTCATTGCGATTGGGCAATTGGCATATCGCAACTATACGCTTGATGTGCTGGGTTTTACCGGAGTAGATACCGAGGGTTATTTGCTTTTCATTATGATGATCATTTCGCTTTTCCTCTTCATCATCGGGCTATGGGATATTGCGGTTAGTTGGAAGCATAGTAAGTTGTTGATTTTTGGGTTAGTTTTGGAGCTTTTAAAGTCCACAACACTTTTTGCACTGACCTACTTCTGGGTAGCCCCACAAATGATCATTGCGTTTCCGTATGTTCATCTAGCCATAGGGGGATTATGCTTAATCACTCTAATTTGGATTATTTCGAATAAGCGCTCGAATCAATATATTTTCTTAGATAGTGGATCGCTGTTCAAGTATTAAAACTAATAAATTGGAAGATGAAGGCACTTCTCGAGAGAGAGGTGTTTTTTAATAGGCTAAAGTTTGAGTTGAGATTCGCCGAGCTGGCCCTGTAGCAGAACTCGTCGCGTAAGCGCTCCTTAGAAGGACTGCGTGCAGGGCAGGTTGATTAGCGAGTAAGGAATTACTGAACTCACGCGCTATGTTGACAACCACCCATTCTTAGCAAAAGCGCGTTCAGACAGCAGCAATCCTGATCTTACTCGTGTGCGATTAAGGATGCTCATAGTCAACTCACAACTTTGCCTATGGGGGTTATTGTTTTCATATGGCTTTGCAGTGTATTGTAATAATAACGGGTTCTTAGTAAATTTCTACGTCTAGGCTTTCAGTTTTAGTTTAAGACATTCACCTTGTCTCATATAAACATAGGGATATAATCACCCTGACCAACTGACCAACTGACCAACTGACCAACTAAAAAAACCTCCATAGCGGAGGTTTTTTGTTTAATTAACGCATGTCCATTTTGGTGTAATAAGCTAACCCAATGGCGCCAGGCCCAACATGAGTGCCGATCACAGGTCCGATCGGGACAATTTCAGCCGTTACGTCCAGTTCTTTATGAATTATATCTGCTAATTCTTGTGCTTCACTCTCACAGTTGATATGGTGTACCGTTAGTTCTGCTAAGCCATAGTTGCTCACATCATTCAAGAAGAGCTCCATGATCTTCTGAACAGCGCGTTTCTTGGTGCGCACTTTGAGAATGACATCCGTTTCTCCATTATTTACGGTTAGGATGGGTTTGATGCGAACTAGATTGCCAATTAGAGCGCTCGCTGTTCCAATACGTCCACCCTTTTGGAGATATTCTAAAGTGGCAGGGGTAAAAATAAAGCGGCTTCTGCGAATATTTTGTTCAACGGCTTGAACAACGGTGCTTAAATCATCACTTGTCATTGCCATCTTGGCCCCGGCTAAGGCAGCATAGCCGAGTTGCATACAATTGGATTGTGAATCAACAATTTCGATCTGTGCGGTAGGATAGTCTTTGAGGACGAGATCCCGAGCTAGGTTGGCTGTTTGATAGGTGCCGCTCATTTTGCTCGATAGGAACACACCCACGACAGCATTACCTTCGGATACATACTTCGTAAAAACACTTGATAGATGATGAACTGAGACCTGTGAAGAAGTGGGCAGAGCGTCACTTTTCTCAAGCTTATCAAAGAAGAATTCATTGGTGATGGTCGTTTCATCAAAGGACTCATCACCAAAAATCACACTCAACGGAACGATTTCAATATGATACTGTTCACACAATTGTTTGGGCAGGTACGAGGTGCTATCTGTCACAATTTTAATCATCATTTTCTCTCCAATACTTATGGTTTATTGCTAAGAATCTTCCAGTTATTCTTTTTGGCATACTTGGCTAAGCGGCGATCTGGATTGACGGCAACAGGATGGCCAACACCCTGTAATAAGTTCAAATCCTCAAAGCTATCGGCATAGGCATAACTCTCTTGCCAATCAATGGGTTGATCGGTAAAGTGCTCCTTAAGGATCGTCAATTTTTTTGTGCCACTGATCATTCTAAAATCAGCATCGTAGTCAAGGTAGGTTTTTTTATTGAAGTATAGTTCTGTTCCTAAATAGGTGTCAATTGCGAACCTTTTCGCCACAATGTTCAGAAATAATGAGTAGCAACCCGATAGAATGACGGTGTGGTAACCTTGGGCTTGTTTTTCTGTAATTTCGGCAACAATCTGAGGATTATAATAGGTTTCAGCAGCAAGGCCCACTTGACTGAAGAAGTGCGTAATGGCAGCGTGATCCATTCCACGGAAAATATGTGGAAAAAATTTTAAAGCTTTGACCCTAAAGGTTTCACTATCGATAAGCCTGAGCTTATAGGATGCAAAGAGGGGCACAATATAGGTTTTCATTAGAAAAGTTCTGCTTTTTGAATAACCTAACGCTTGCCATTGTTCTAAGAAGAAAGGAAGCGTTTGAGTTAGGAACAGGGTGCCATCAAAATCAAATATCGCTAATTTCATGCATTCACCAACTCTTTAATGTGACCCGTGCACGCATTAGTAATTGGCCACTAAGGGGATTGTGAGCATCTATATAAAGGCTTTTTTGAGCGGTGTCATACTCGGTTTTGCTAATAACCACCGTTTCACCAAATTTGGTTTCATGAATAAAATTGATATCAACGCGTGTAATGGCATGTGTTTTGTAGAGCTGATAATCCAGTGCATCAATCACCCAGCCTAGGTAGTTGGCGTTATTAACATGGTTGTTGACATCCAAATCACTGATCTGAATGTGCTTTTCATAGACTAAGCTAAATGGCTGATCTGTTTTTAGTTTGGGCGGAGGGTAGTTGAGTGCAAATAAGCCATTAGCATCTGGGAATTCTTTGTGACGCACAATTCGGTTGGTCGTTGTACTTAACAATAGCCAAGCGGTTGTCGCTTGTGCCCAAATGGTATTCGATGCATCATAGAATTGAAAATCACGCATGGAGAAAATGCGATCCATGCCCTTGGGCCAGGTCTCAACTCTAATCGTTTCTTGCCAGCCAGGCGTTCTAAAAATCTCCAAGGATACTTTTGACAAGACCCAGAACTCATTGTTTGCTCGGACATAGTCATAGCCAAAACCAAGGTGGTCTGCGCTGTGTTCCGCGGCCTCTTGCATGATTTGAAATAATGAGTTTATTTTGAGCCTACCGGCAAAGTCGATTTCTG
>CAZVAO010000050.1:0-16700 GCA_964625175.1 uncultured Clostridiaceae bacterium | reverse complement strand
CATCTTTCAAGTGATTGATGTGGTATAGTGCTCGACATGGATTAATTACTAAGTATCAACAATGAGAATAGCTTAGTCACCAGACGCGGATTAGTAAAGTATTGCGGGTAGGGTGATCAAGACAGTGGAATGGAGTGGTCACAATGATGAAACTATCCCTAATGAGTGCCTTTGTACAGAGTCTTGCAGAGAATCGTCAATCAGCGATTGGCGCAAAAATAGCACAGCAGTGGTTTCCAGAAGTTAAGCATGCAACGTACCGCCGAGCCAGTGCGAATTTTCTCCTCGAGATTGAGGTTGGAGAGCAGGTCTACATGCTCAGGTGCAATCACATCGAGGAGCGAGATCCAAGCCTGGTAAGAGCTGAAGTTGACGTGTTGTTCGCTTTGGCAGAACGAGGAATCCGCAGTTATATGCCGCTCGCCTCCATCAATGGGGACTTTGTTGAGGTCGTATCAACGGCGCTCGGCGACTTTTGTGCAATCCTTTATCCGAAAATAATCGGTGAGCAGTATGATCTAGAGGAGATCAATACGGATCAGTATCGATTATGGGGCAAACAGTTGGGAGAACTCCATCAAGCAATGCTAAATCTACCAGAGTCCTTTATCAAACAGAGGCATACTTGGCAGTCGCTACTGCAAGCATATGAACCGTGTTTCATGTCTCAAAGTGAGCATATCATCACCGAATATCGAACGCTCCTGCACGAACTCAGAGAATTGCCGAAAAATTCTGAAAATTATGGATTAATTCACTATGATTTCGAATTGGATAATTTGCTGTGGCAGGACACGGATATGTTCATTATTGATTTTGATGATGCTGCCGTGATGTGGTACGCGGCGGATATTATATTTGCTTTGCGGGATCTTTTCGAGGGGAATGAAATCGATTTGACCAATAATGATTTTCAAGCATTTATTACAGGATATCGCCAGCATAAGCCAATTTCTGATGAAACACTCGCTCAATTGCCCTTGTTTATGCGGCTCCATCGTTTAGTAACCTTTGGGCGATTAAAGCGGTCTTTAGATATCACTGAATTTGCCAATCATGAGCCTTGGATTGAGAAATTAACAGCACGCATCACGCAAAAATATTTTCAGGCGATTGACTCTGAAATCAAACAAGGAAAAGTAATCGTGCATTAAATTTGCAAACTTTTGATCAGCAAGGCAGGAATGGTTGACAGTTCCTGCCAAAGTTGATATTATGCAAGTGCTAGGGGTGCCAGAGGCTGAGATATACCCTTAATACCTGAACCGGGTAATGCCGGCGGAGGGAAGCTAATCATGCATTTAAAGATTAGTAAACCTCCTTATTGAAAGGAGTTTTTTTATGATTACAAGTTTCTTAGAGTCAACACTTGGACAGGGAATTCTAATAGCCATGATCATTGTGGCTTTAGTACTTGCCAGTTACCGTACGAAAAAGGAGAAGCCGAATAGCAAGGCTTTAGCCACTACTGCAATGTTGATTGCTTTAGCAATCGTATTAGGCAGAATCACCCTTTTTCGCATGCCTCAAGGAGGTTCCGTAACGCCTTTCGCAATGCTCGTTATCGTCTTAATTGGCTATTTCTACGGAATGCGCCAAGGCATTCTCGCAGGTGTGGCCTACGGATTGATTGATTTGATGTTCGGTGGCTACGTTCTGAGCCTTCCACAAGTTATGCTTGATTATATTTTGGCGTATGCTTGTTTGGGATTCTCTGGATTATTCCGTGGTAAATCGCTCATAAAGGGTTATACAATAGGGGTCATCGGTCGTTTTATTAGTGTTTTTCTAGCGGGTGTTATTTTTTGGGGCGCTTATGCTCCAGAAGGATATAATGCGGTTACCTGGAGCTTGGTATACAATGGGACCTATATTGGGGCCGAAGCATTATTGACACTTGCATTATTGTCGTTTAAGCAGTTCCGTGGATTTTTTGAATCATTACTCGAACGGGTCTAATTGAAGAAATAATGCAGCTCCGGATTTCTGGAGCTGCATTTTTTTTGTAAAAAATACGTTCTGGCGGAAAGCAAAATTCTAGCTCGACATTGCGTACTGCTTAGCATAGAAGTTATACTCCCCCTGACCAACTGACCAACTGACCAACTGACCAACTGACCAACTGACCAACTGACCAACACTGAGATCACCTCTTTATAGAATCCTAAACAAACACGAGTCGTCCTTCAACCTTACGCACCTCGTTGGGGTGGGTGCGACACCATTCCTCCAATACTTGATAGGCAGATGTCGAAAGGGTTTTAGGGAGCGTAATCTTACCGATTTCTTCAACACTAAGGTCAAAGTAATCTTTACAATTGTTAAAGTGGTAACTCTGCAGGACTATCGAATAGATTTGATCATCAACGACATCTTGATAATCGACTTGAAGCACTTCAACTTGTTTCTTTTTCTTAGAGTAGACGGCCTTAACACCCCGATTAACCTGATAGAATTCACCCTCACCGTCCAGATTCTCTTCCCGCATTAAGTGGTTGAAAACACGCCAAAGCTGTTTACCAGTCACTTTAAACTCGATCAAACTATCATCAAAGGGATAGCAAGACATCAAATCGCCGAGAGTAATAAGGGGGCCTAGTTCTTGCTTGCGAATCGAGCCTGATGCCACAAATACGAGATCGGTTTGAGTCATTTCGGCGAAAGCATCTGCAAAGAGATTGCCCAGCTCTGTTTCTTCTTCTCGGCGGGGATGCGTTAGGCTTCTGCTAAAACGGGTAATGACTCGGTTATATTTCTCATCAACCTTGTTTTTGTAAGTATCGATGAAGACCTTAAGTTCTTGATCGGGTGTAGCGGTTTCTGAGGAAATCGGCACTAATTCCCACGTCCATTCGACGATTGAGTTGGTATCATCATCCACCACAATATCAAAACGCCCGATTTGGTTGGTGCCCGTGCCCGCTTGAGCAATTAGGATATCATTGACGATAGCTGGTTGCTCCAATATGGTGTGAGAATGTCCCCCAATAATCAAATCCACACCCCATTCTGGGTTGAGTAGGGCTGCAAACTCGAGGTCTGACTGATAACCAATGTGGGTAAGGGCAATGGTTAGGTCAATATCATCATGCTTATAAGAATTGCAAATTTTACCGACTTCATTCGCAGCATCTTCGAGTGAGATAAATGTGCCAATCAAATCATCTTGCTGGAGAGCGTCAAGTATTTTCTCAGTAATAATCCCTGTAAAAAGAATATCGAAGCCTGCCTTGCGAATAATCACGTAGGGGTTCATCAGGCGTTTGCCATATTTTTTGATGTATAAGTTGGTATTTACAATGGGAAAATTGGCCATTCTTTCGAGGAATAGCAGATGGGGAAGCCCATAATCAAGCTCGTGATTCCCCAAAGTGACGACATCAGGGGACAGATAGTTCATGATTTCGATGGTAGAGATCCCTTTGTACTCTGCATCGATTAGAGAGCCCTGTACCATGTCTCCTGCAATGACGTAGATCACATTGTCTTCTTCAGACCGCACCTTATTGAGGTAGCCTGACAGCAATGCTAGACCACCAATTAGCTCTCCATCGCCTTCCTTAACTTCCGCTAAAAAATCCCCATGCATGTCATTGGAATGGAGAATCGTGATATTTTTCCTGTTCATTTTTACCTCCTATTGATGATTATTCAGCTCTGGTTTCTAACCTAATGATACCCCTTTACGGATAGTTTCTCAATCGCAAATTTAAGAAACGGGACTTATCATTGAATTTCTGTAACAAAAATGCTCCACATTAATCAAATGTGGAGCACTTAGTAAAGTCAAATCCCTAGCTTAAGAATGCGTAATTGTGCACCTTAAGGAATAAAGACGATTCTTCCCTCAATTTTGCGGTCTTGATTCGGATGTGTGCGGAACCATTCTTCAAGTACCTGATAGGCAGAGGTGGAGAGTGTTTGCGGTGGTTCAATGGCACTTAGGTCTTCGGTGCTGAGGTTAAGATAAGACTCGCAATTATTGTAATGATAGCCTTGTAAGACAATCGTATATATTTGATCTAGAACGACAGGCTTGTCAGCCACTTTTAATTCTTTAACCTGCTTTTCAGAGTCCGAGTACACAACTTTGACGCCTTGATTCAATTGATAGCACTCACCTTCTCCATCGCGATTCTCAATACGCATCAGATGATTAAAGACGCGATAGAGCTGTTCACCAGTCACGTGGAATTTGGTTAGACTATCATCATAGGGGAAACATGATTTAAGGTTACCTAATGTCACAACAGGGCCTAGCTCTTTAACGCGAATCGATCCGGCACCAGCAAACATCACATCGGCACCTGTCATATCAGCAAAAGCATCTGCAATAAGGTTGCCCAATTCAGATTCTTCTTCGCGTAGTGGGTGGGTGAGCTTGCGGTTAAAGCGCGTGACAATCCCGTTATATTTTTCATCCACCTTGCTCTTAAAGGTCGAGATGAAGGCTTCCAAATCTGCGTCTGGCTCGGCGGTTTCAGTAGAGATGGGCACCAATTCCCAGGCCCATTCGACAATGGAGTTGGTATCATCATCGACCACAATGTCAAAACGCCCAATCTGATTCGTACCAGTACCCGCTTGAGCAATCAGAATATCATTGACAACAGCTGGTTGATCGAGAATCGTATGAGAATGGCCACCGATAATCATATCGACACCCCATTCAGGTTTAAGCATAGCGGCTAATTCTAAATCTGATTGATAGCCGATATGAGTGAGCGTAATGGTCAAGTCGATGTCATCATTTTTGTAGGCGTTGCAAATTTTACCCACTTCATCCGCAGCATCTTCGAGTGAGATAAATGTGCCGATTAATTCATCTGAGGATAGAGCATCAAGAATTTTTTCAGTTATGATTCCTGTAAAGAGGATATCAAAACCTGCCTTATTAATGATGACATAGGGGGTCATGAGGCGTTTGCCATATTTTTTAATGTATAAGTTGGTATTAACAATCGGGAAATTTGCCATTTTTTCTAGGAAGAGTAAGTGGGGCAAACCATAGTCAAGCTCATGGTTCCCTAAAGTGACAACGTCTGGGGATAGGTAGTTCATAATCTCTACGGTAGATATCCCTTTGAATTCAGCATCTATGAGAGATCCTTGCACCATATCGCCTGCAATGACGTAAATGACGTTTTCTTCCTCCTTACGCACCTTGTTGAGGTAGCCAGAGAGTAGGGCTAATCCGCCAATTAATTCCCCGTCTTCTCCGTTTACTTCCGCAAGGAAATCGCCATGCATGTCGTTGGAGTGAAGTATCGTAAATTTCTTAGTGTTCATTTGTGCCTCCTATTCGATTTTTCGGTTTAACATCCATCACTATAATATAGGATTGATGGTGTTTACACAATGACTAATTTTACTTGTAACAAGAGTTATGCCAGCAGAGAAAATGCAAACAGCCGCAAAAAGAAGGCTGTTTGAGGGTATATATATTGAATTAGGGGATAAAGACTAGGCGTCCTTCAACTTTGCGATCTTCATTTGGATGCTTACGACACCATTCCTCTAAGACCTGATAGCCAGAAGTCGTTAGGGTTTTAGGGGAATGAATTAGACTCATTTCCTCAAGGCTTAAATCAAAATTGTTTTGGCAGTTGCTGAAATGATAACCCTGCATGACGATTGTGTAAAACTGATCGCTCACAACTGGTCTATTATCGACTAAGAGCATTTCAAGCTGTTTCTTTGATTTAGAATACACTGCTTTAACGCCTTTGTTAACTTGGTAGAATTCACCCTCGCCATTTAGGTTTTCAGACCGCATCAGGTGGTTGAAAATTCTCAATAGATGCTTCCCAGATACTTGACATTCAACTAAACCATCATCATAGGGGAAGCAGGCTCTTAAATCGCCCAAGGTAACGAGTGGGCCAAGCGTTTTATTGCGGATGGATCCAGAGGCGGTGAACATGATGTCGGCCTGGGTCATCTCAGCAAATGCATCAGCAAAAAGGTTGCCTAATGCCGTTTCTTCGACCCGTCGGGGATGGGTGAGTTCACGGTTAAGTCGCATAATGATGCTATTGTATTTTTCATCGACTTTATGCTTATAGGTGTTTATGAATTTTTCCAGTGCTAGATCGGGCTCAGCGGTTTCGCTGGAGATGGGAACCAATTCCCAACGCCATTCGACAATTGAATTGGTGTCATCATCCACTACAATGTCAAAGCGACCAATCTGATCTGTGCCCGTACCAGCCTGTGCTATCAAAATATCATTGACGACTGCAGGCTGTTCTAAGATGGTATGGGAGTGTCCTCCGATAATCAGATCAACGCCCCATTCTGGATTAAGCATAGCCGCAAGTTCTAGATCAGATTGAAAACCGATATGCGTCAATACGATAGTCAGATCAATATCATCATTGCGATAGGCATTACAGATTTTCCCTACTTCTTCTGCAGCATCTTCCAGAGTGATAAAAGTGCCGACTAATTCATCTTGCATCAGAGTATCTAATATTTTCTCTGTGATGATTCCAGTAAATAGTATATCAAAACCAGCCTTATTGATGATGATGTAAGGCTCCATTAGTCGCTTGTCGTATTTTTTGATGTAGAGATTCGTATTCACGATGGGGAAGTTCGCCATTTTCTCTAGGAACAATAAATGGGGAAGCCCATAATCAAGTTCATGATTACCCAGTGTGACCACGTCAGGTGATAAATAGTTCATAATTTCAATCGTTGAAATGCCTTTATATTCTGAATCGATTAGTGATCCAAGAACCATATCACCGGCGATTACATAAATGACGTTCTCTTCTTCGGCACGTACCTTATTTAGGTAGCCAGAGAGCAAGGCTAAACCACCAATTAGTTTTCCTCCCCCTTTGCTGACCTCTGCCAAGAAATCACCATGCATGTCATTGGAGTGAAGGATTGTAAATTTTTTTCTGTTCATTTGAACCTCCTGAGTCTATTTGGTTTCAGCATAAATAACCTGCTATAAGCATATACTTCACGGTTGACCACGGGACCAGGAACCTGGGACCAGATCAAGGTAGCCAAGCTATGCTTGCCTTTTGATTTTGCGGTAAGGATTTTACAGCCCACAATAGTTTTTATCCTGACAACTTTCAACTATCCACTAACTTGTCATTCCGAGGAGCGCCTCTGCGACGTGGGAATCTACTGTAAACCTACTAATTGCCCATCGCCAATTGGCAACCAATCACCGTAAATTATCTGACAACCTCCCACAAATGTAGGGGTCGCAGCTCGTTCTCGACCCGAACTATAATGTGCGACCGCAGGTCATTAAATTTGGTGGGGTGAGGTTAATTAAATCCCAACACATAATTCCTTTCCGTAGGAAACACCTTGATGTGATCCCCGATCCCTGGTCCCTTGATGCTACTTATGAGATAGACAGGGGTCATCGCATTTCCTTGCGTAAAATGTAAGAGGATTCTTGCGTATCGCGATGGTTTTTGATTTTAATCACGTGGAACCCACATTTATTAATATAAAAATGGTGGTTGCGTCGTGAGAATGCGGGTGTTTCAGTCGACCAGCTCTTGGTATCTGGATAGTTTCTCTCAATGGTTTGCCATACTCGTAAACCGAGCCCTTTATCTTGAAAATTATAGTCGAGGAAAAGGCACCCCAGTGAATTGTGATGATCTGGTTTAATCCAGAGGATTACGGCTCCAACTAGTTGCTGACTCACAATAATCTTGAAAGCGCTACTTTCGGGGTGTAAACCCCAGCGCCTTAGAAAGGTTCCATCATCATAACCCGGCGGCCCATCATCGCAACCTAAGAATTCTTGACTATCCTTATTGAAAGAGCGTGTCATAATCAGCGTAAGATGATCAATATCCTGCTCGCATAATGGCAGAAGTTCTATACTTACCATACGTCCCTCCTCTAAACTTTACTCGACGGCTAGCGGCTAAGGTTGTACATCGCATAGTTTAAAAGCTGGATGATTCTTGCCGCTGCCAAGGCATTGGTATACTCATCAGTGGCCGTCATCAATCCCTGTAATGCCCGAAATATTTGGATCACAGATTTACTATTCTTAAGGGGTAGATAGTAGCCACCAGGCTGGGCAAAGATGCGCCCCAAAATTTTAGGAAAACCGAGTAACTCAGCTAAATGATGCAGCTCTTCCTTAGAGATGACCACAATGTTTTGTGTATAATTATCGGATACTGGAATCACCTGACATTCATCACGATTATCGCAATAGTAAAGACCACCCAAAGTAAGGGGGTAGGTTTTATTCCCAATGGCGATTACGCCGCCTTCTATCAGAGGCTGAATAATGAGCAATTGATCTGTGTTGACTGCGTACGTGTTCGTTTGGGGACTCGCATGGTGGTGAGCGTCTAATAGTAATGGCATGAGGACACATCCATTCAGTATTTTGCTAGCTTAAGTATAACATTTTTTAAGTGCGTCCCAAATAGAATTTAATCTTTTAAAATAAATTTCAAATTGAATATGACTAGGAAGTAATTTTGCAAATTCAAAGGAATAAACAAGGTAAAAGTCACAATCATGTTGAATAACAAGCTATATCTCTGTATAATGAAATCAAGTTTAACTGAGAATCTTATTGGGATAACTGTGCAGTATAAATGGAGAGGTGGTTCGCGATGAAGGGATTTTTAAAATTTTTAGTGGTCGTCATAGTGATTGTCGGGGCTGGTTTGGGTGGAGCGTATTTCTTGATTAGCTCGCCTGCTCAAGAAATTGATGTAACATGGACAGAAGACGATTTTTCTTCCTATTTAGCAAAACTAGATAAGGGCGGGGTCACACTTGATGGAAGTCAGGCCTCAGTGGAAGATATTTTTGCGAATAATGTAGCCGCGACTGGGAAGACTTACGTCGATACCACGATAACTAGCGCAGAACTAACGGCAATCGCTAATAAATCTTGGAATGGCAATTCAGTATTCCGCAATGTCAAGATCAAATGTGTGGGTGATGATGAGCTCCAAATGTCGGCAGTTATTGGAGATATTTCACCATTGATTGATCAATTCCCAGTTCTTGAGAAGTACGAATCGATCATTAAACTCGTCGAAAACAAGGAAGTCTACATGAATGCAACACTTTTCTATAATGAGGCTACGGGTTTATTCGATGGTAGCACGAAAGAAATTTATGTGGGTAAGGTGAAGCTTCCGCTCGATCAGGCACGCACAGGTTTAACGGAAGGCGGCACAGCTGTCAATAACGCCCTAAAAAATATGAGTGGTTTTTCAGTCAATCATTTTAAGGTGACAGAAGCAGGTTTTGATTTTGACGGCACTATTCCTGCAGTGATGAAATCTGCTGGATCATTCCGTTAATTTGCGGTAATCATTTTTCCCCAGTAAAGTTTGAGGGATCGCATCAATATATTCAATCTCCCTAGGGATACTCCACTTAGGGAGATTTTTATTGCAGATTTCTAGGATCTGCTCTTGGACAAGTGCTGTTTGGATGTCTTGATTCAAAACCACAAAAGCCTTCAGGTAGGCGATATGATCAATATAGGCTTTAACGACGCAGCAATTCTCAACACTCTGAACTCGACTAATGAGCGCCTCAATTTTTTGAGGATGTACTTGATAGCCTGAGATCTTAATCATGCGGTTAAGACGACCCTCAAAATAGACAAATCCCTCTTCATCCAAATAACCAAGATCTTCAGTAATCAAGAATCTTTCGCCATCAATCATCACGAGATTCGGACTTTCTTCTTGATAGTAGCCCAGCATCACGGTATCCGATTGAATACAAATCCTGCCGACTTCGCCTATTGCCAAGAAATCATCCGAGTGAATGGCCATGATTTTGATTGTTACGCCAGAATAGGGGAGTCCAACACTCCCTGATCGATAGACTCCCTCAGGCATCAGTGTGCAAGCACCCACACACTCAGATAACCCATAGCCCTCACGTAGCAGGGTAGGGGAATTATGGGTGCTTAATAGCTGATTCATTTTTTGATAGATGGGTTCACTAAGCTTCGATCCCCCACAATATAGTCCCTTGAAGTAGGATAGATCCTGATTTTGGTTTTCCAATAAGGCGGCCATTCGTGCATAGAGTTTGGGAATTCCTAAAATGTAATTGGGTTTCTTATTAATAATAGTGGAAAGGAATAGCTTGTCTTTAAAATAGGGCAGGAGTATGACCGTTAAACCTTCGCTAATAGCACTGTGGATACAGTTGATCAAACCATAGGCATGAAAAAGGGGTAAGACCGCTAACATGCTGTCATCAGGGTCAGGATCCTTGCGATAGGACGCCGTTTGCATAGCCGCCGTATTAATGTTTTTATTGGAGAGGCACACTCCTTTGGGAGCACCGGTTGTACCACTCGTCATCATGATTGTCGCACATTCATGGCCGACAAAAGAAGGGCAACCATGCACGGCAGGTTTGTATTTCGCTGGATAGTAATGAACACCCGGATTGTGCCGATTCAATTTTCTATGGCGCAAATCTTCTGGAAGCATCCACAATTTCAGGTGAAAAGGCATGAATTCACTGGCTTTAACGATGAAAAGCTGTTCAGTACAATTCCATTTTGCAAGCTCACTAATCAATTCAGGCATGCTGTCGAGAGAAAATATAGCCTGAGGCTTGATATTTTCGAGAATTATTTGATAGTCCTGCACTGGAGTTTCTGGATGCAGAAAATTTGAGATGGCTCCAATTTTATTGATGGCATAAAAGAGGATGACCGCTCGTGGAATGTTAGGCAAAAAGAGGGTGATTATATCGCCTTCTTTGAGGCCAAGTTCTCTGAGATATGCGGCACAGTAATCTACCTCTGCCAAGAAAGCCTGATAATTTTGTTGGAAACCCAAGAAGTCATAGGCCGCCTTTTGGGGGTGTAGGAGGGCTTGGTCTAAGAGAATTTGATAGATGGTTTTATTGGTATTCATGCTTGCTCCAAGAGCTCGGGGTTTTCCATATACGTCTTAAAGTATCCCAAAGACTTTGCCATATAGATGCCATCGGCGATACGTTCATCGACTGTGAAGTTGACATTCACGACATCGGTTATGGTGATCTCACCATCCTTAATGATACAATCTGGATGTATTTTGCCGAGTGCTGCGAAGACCGAAGTCGTTCCCCATTCATACATATGGTGGAAAGGAGCATCGAGCCCGATGCTACCGACATTTGTAACATAAGCGCTGGTGTACAGTGGATTCTCATCGATGAAGCTCTTTGTGAGCAATCCAAAGTGATCGATTAATCGCATAAAGAAAAAGATGAAAGAAGTGACGAATTTTGGGAGCTTCAATAGGGTTTCGATGGTGTCATCCGCTGCAAAACCACTGCCGCTCTTTACGACATCAACCTTTTCTTTGATCTTTTCTTGAACATCTTGGAGACAATCAGTTGGCTCAAAATGCACCTTGACACTGATTTCTTGGGCTTCTTCAGTTAGTTCTTGTTTTGCCATGAAGCCGATAATGATTGCATTCCTTTGGTAAAGTCGTTTACCTACTACAAACCGATTAAAAGCGGGTCGCTCAGCGGCTACACGAACTAAAGCGGCAATAAAAATATGGAATATTTTTGTGTTATTCTTCTCGCAATAGGAAACGGTTTTTGTTAAATCAATCTGCTGGCTGAAATACACGGCTGCAGAATTTCTACTCGTCATTAAAAAGGGAAAAAACTTGATGTAGGAGGGAAGATTCTTGAGGTAGTTGCCGTCAGCCCGCTTGTAGATGCCCATAATATTTTACCGCCCTTAATGTAGTTGGAGTTTCTCAAATTATATCATATCTAAATTATGGCGAACAACAACAATACAATCTTAATATAGATAAGATGAGAATTAGGGCTGAACACGTCTATAGGGAAGTTCTGAGCAGTGAGGGCTAACCTACTGCAGGAGAATCACAGCTCTAATTATGAAAAAAGGCTTCTCAAAGTCATAGGACTTGAGAAGCCTTTTTAGCACTTGATTAAACGATACTAGCTCCGCGGATAAACAAGAAGATGCCCACTGCACCTACGATTCCGCCAAAATAGAGGCAAATCTTCGCTGCCGTTTCATCCGTCATATTCTTGCCCAACTTCAGTTTGACAATTTTGATTAACCATGGAGTTTTCTTAATGCCTCCGAAGTAGCCGACACCTAGCATGTACAAAATACAAAACAAACCACCATAAAAATAACCTGCATTCATAACAATACCTCCTATTTTTTACTCTCCTGAAGTGACACATCTTTGAGCTATGCTAGCTCTCAGTTACTTACTATTACTTTAATTTTATCTTATATGTTGACCTGAGACAATGCTTCTTATGACGCAGTTTGAACCCTTGCTATTCAGAATCAGGATCACATCAATGTAGCCTTGCCCTATGATTTTGTGTTAAGAGCATTCCAACCCGCAATATCTTGTATCCTGACAGCTTTCAACTACTACTTGTAGTATTCTGCCAGTCGTATTGACAGATCCTAAGCCTGAGAAAAATCACTACAATCGTTTGGGAGCTAGCTTTAGCAAAACCCCGTAGGTTAAGTTCTCACACGAAATGGGTATTATACCAACTTACAAGGAGTTATGCAAACGCTGTACCCTGTCAACTGTCAACTGTTACTTATGATAGTCCTTTGCGTATCTTCGGTATAGAAATGACAAACACAACCATGGACAAGCCAAATACGAGGCCTGTATACAACAGAACGGATGGCCAATCGGCGACTTTAGTAAGAATCATATCGTTCGCTTTGTAGGCCCAGTAGAAGGGGCTCCAATACATCGTCCACTGCCATTTAGCAGCAAGGAATTCAAATCCTGCTATTGAACCAGCAATAGGCAACATCAACATTTTTACGCCCGCTGCGGCCTCGATAACATCTGTGGAGCTGAGCCCTTGTAGGAATCCGATGATGCCACTGAGAATCATAGAAGTGATTCCGACAGAGACAATCATAAACCAATTGATATCATAGTAGCCAAGAATCAACAGAGAAGCGATGATGCTGCTTAAGGCAGTAAATCCGCCAAGCATCGTTTTACCCACTATAAAACGATTCTGAGAAACAGGTGTGACGTTTATGGCATTGATTGTATTGTCTGCTTTTTCCTCTACAATACCGAGCGAGACAATCATGCCTGCCAACATGACAACGAGTAGAATCAGCATATTCGCTAACTTAGCTTTGAGCGGTGCGGCAGTTTTATTGAAAGAAAAGGCTTCAGCCGTTGTGTTTTCTTTCGATAAACCCAACTCATAAAAGGTGTTCAGTGCCTTAGCAAACTCCTGAATGCTTTCACTTTCATTGCCTTGCGTGAGGATTTCATAGCCGCCTCCTGATAGTGGCAATATTGCCGAAATATCGTCACGCTTATTCACACGTCTTTCCACTTCCTCAACTGAGTTGAACAGTTCCACTTTTGCATACTCTTCCATGAACTGGATGTGTTCAATAGTATCTGTATCGAGCATGGCGATTCGGAAGGTTGTGTCATTTAAACCTGGCGTGAAGAGATTGAGTCCGACTGCCAAGACCAAAGGTATGATGATAATGTACATTAGCATCGAGTCTCTAGTAGCGATCTTTACGTCTTTGCGGAATATTCTTAATATTTTTTTCATTTCATATCGCCCCCTTACTCTGTTAGTGATTTCTTAAATTTAAGGTTAGAAAGGAATAACAACAGAATTCCACCGACTGTGAAAGCAGCCGAATAGGTCAGAATATAGGGCATATCTGGGTTGCCAAGTAGGATCCCTTTGAATCCCTGCAAAACTGGATAGGTCGGGAAAAATCTGAGCCAGATTGGGTCGAAACTCGGAATGTAATAGGAGAAGGCAGGAAGAATAAGGGCAATCATCGTGAGATAAAGTGCACCAAATGCCTTCGAAATCGAGTCATAGAAGGATGAAATCAACATGCCAAGTGCCGAAAACCCAAAAGTTGTTATGATTAGGTAAGGGTAGAATACCAAATAATTCGGTTTTAATAGCATCACAGGAATCACGATGATACTCGATGAAATTGTTACCGTTGTCAATATGACCATAATTTTGCTAATTAAATATTTCCACACGGCAGAGGGGCTGACGGCAAATGCTCGAATGACACCTTCATCTTTATCGAGGAAGATATAGGACATAATGATGAAGAAACCCATCAAGGAACCCATGAAGGTAATCATGACTGGAACTGCTGCTTCGCGGTTATTCAGGCGTTCCACTGTGCCAAGTTGCCTTGTAATCTGTTGATCAAACTGTGCTTCAATATCCTCTGGATTAGCCGTATGTAAAATATAGAGCACATTCGTAAAACGCTCGGTTTCATAACCCTGCATGATATAACGGTAGGAAGACTCGCCCATATCGTTGACTTTTACAGTCGCCCCAATGTCCCCAGTAGAATATGCGAGGCGAACCATATCTTCTTCGTTAGGAACCCGGTATACGGTCTTCGTAATTCTGCCTGTATCCAGATTGATCTCCTGAAGGGCTTCTAATAGAACTGTTTTTTCTTCTTCATAAACAAAAGATTCAGTTTCACCTGTTTCAATATTTGTCAGTTCAAACTCAATAGGTTTTAACTTAAATTCCTTAGAATCTGTGACTTTTAATTCCCCAGAATCAATTTTGTCTTGTAGCATATACGCATACACAGTTTCAGACATATCATAGTAGATGAACTCTTGTTGCTTGCTATCTGAATAAGGTTTGATGGTTACGAGGAGTATCGCCACGATGATGATCGCTACAATAACTTCAATGTAGAAATAGAAACCGCGGGCAGCAATTTTCATTTCTTTGAAATAACTGCTCAGCAACTTCATTCTAAACAAGCCCCCTTCCGGTAACTTGTATAAAGATTTCTTCAAGCGTGGCTTCTTTAGAATGCATCGTTTGAATCTGATACTTACGGACGATATCGGCAATGCGATTCTTGTCTTCATCAACGTTGGTTCTTAGCGTTTCATTGATTAATTGGTTATCAACAATATATTCGATTTCAATCAGTTTCTTACCATACTGCATCTTTAGGTTTTTGGGGGTGTCGATTAACTTAATCTCACCATCAATGATGAAGGCAACGCGATCACACAACTCATCCGCGATATACATATTGTGTGTAGTTAAGAAGGAGGTTGTTCCTTTGGACTGTTGTTCTCGGATAATATCCTTGATTGTTGCGGCGATTGCCGGATCAAGACCTGTGGTCGGTTCATCTAGAAACCAAATTTCGGGGTTGTTGATCATGGAACGAGCAAAGGTTAAACGATGCTTCATCCCTTTAGAATACTCGCCCGCCCGATCATTTTCGCGTCCTGATAAACCAACCATCTCTAACAACTCGTGCGGATCGCGAGTAGGAACATCAAAAAGGTCGGCATAATATTTCAAATTTTCAAGGCCGGTTAGTTTGCTGTAGACATTTGATTGCTCAAATGACACACCGATTTTATTAAAGCGTTCATTCTGGACCTTCATGATATTATAGCCCCCAACGATGACTTCACCACTTTGCTGGGGAAGAAGGCCTGTTAAAATATTCTGTGTGGTCGATTTACCAGCACCCGAGGGTCCAAGAAATCCGAACGTTTCTCCTTTCTCAATTTCAAAATGGATATTGTTGATTGCCAGTTTATCACTGTTGTCATAGGTGTGCGATAAGTTCTTAACCGAGATTATGGGTGTAGTCATTAGATAATCCTCCTAGATTATTTAGCTATGATACTCAACTTAAGAAGTGTGAGCTAAGAAATGGGGGAAACAATTTTATTTCGCTATACCATCTTTTAATATTTTGAGCATTTGATTGAAAGCTGCCAATATTTCGTCTTTGCTATCCCTATAGGTGGCGATTGGATTCTGTTTGAAGTAATGTTCGATTGTCGTTGAGAGTAGGGTGGTTATTAAGTTGCTGGTATAGGAGACATCGATATCGGTACGAAGTTGTCCCTGTTCGATTCCTTTTTGGATTAACGCACCATAGGTATTGGCGGCCATATCTGGAACTCGAGAAAGTAATTCAACAAAGATTGGGTGACTCGTATTGCGCATAAACCAAGTCCCAATTTGATCAAGTTCAGGGTTCTCCACTGCAAATTGCAGACCCGCAACAAAAAGTTCACGAAGATGTGTAAAAAAATCAAGATTTTCATTGTTTTTAAGAGCGGGTGAAAGGTATGCTAATTTCTTTTGCATCAGGACTTCAAAAATAATGTAGAACATTAGATCTTTTTTATTCTTAAAATACTGATAGAAACTGCCTTTTGAAATGCCAGCTTGTTGAGCAACGTGATCAATGGTAGCCTTATCATAACCAGCATTGGCAAGCTCAGTTATGGCTGCAGCTTCAATTCGCTTCCTCTTCTCCTCCGGGAGATTATAAAAGGTTTCTTTAGCCATGGTGACCCTCCTTTCGGTGGTGTGACTATTTAGTCATATGACTTCTTAGTCACATCATAATACGGATTTAACTATTTGTCAAATGCAATTTAATAATAAGTTAAAATCTATCAGAGAATTTCAACGTCTGTCCCTTTACATTACATGGGGACAGGTTCCTTGTAGCAACTAATCTGCGCTCGATATGAGCGAAATCTAATGGAGAACAGAACATAATAAATGTTGTTACTAAAATATAAATTATAATCGTAATGTAATTCTACCAAAATGGGACTCATTATAACCTAGGATCCTTGCAGGTAACCTGTCCCCGTATAATTGCGAAA
>CAZVAO010000049.1:8499-16765 GCA_964625175.1 uncultured Clostridiaceae bacterium | reverse complement strand
CGCTTCAGCAATAACTTCATCCTCATTTTTAAACCATATTGCCATAGTAAGTCTAAATTCTTATTAGGCATCCGACTGTAGTTAGCAAAAGCCTCAATAATCTGATCTTCAAAGATTCGATTGCGATATTTTAAGCATGCGCAAAGCGTTCTTTCTAGGTCAAATATCCGAATTGTATGATCTTCCATGACCACCTCAGTTAGACCCATTTCTAAATACTGCTTAGTCATTGGTAATAATTGCAGCTTTGGGTAATTTGGCAACATATAGTTCCCGTGTTTAATTGGAACTGCCACATAACAAATCGAAGGCGCTTTCTGAATGAGTTGGTAGAAATGTAGCGCGGATGATAAAGTAAAAACACCGTCGGGAACGGCGCTCTGAACATCGGTTAAATAGCTAAACTCACTGGTTCCCTCCCAATGGAAAAGGCCAGATTCCACGCGCTTGATGATAGCCTGCTCCTGTAATTTACGGATATCCGTAAGTTTTAAACCATAGGATTTAAGCTCTTTTAAATGTAAATAACCATGATTCTCATAAAAGAGTTCTTTTATTTTCGTCACATCTAGAATTGGGTAATTTAATAAAATTCCACTCATATTCGAATCCTTTCAGTCCTTATTCTAGTTTCATTATAACTTAGTAATAAAAGTAAAACAATAAAGATAATTAAAATATCGTGATTTTTAAGCGCCTATCTGGAATCTATTGGTTATTTAGGCACTCGTTTTTCTTATATATTCGCAATGAATAACTTATCTATAAACTTTATATTAATCTACGCTTTTACATTCATGTCGTGAACTTAAGTATTCTTGAACCTTTTTAATAGCTCGCCCCTTTAAATGTGCATTTTTAATCCCACTCGAAAACGTAATATACAGGTATGGCTAGTAAATATTGATTCTATAGGATACAATTTAGTTATTATACAGAACTACACTCATTGAACGAACATTACATCGGTGTTATTTCTGAATATAAAAAATACCGCACAAATCTGTGTGGTATCAAAGGAGTCCTTATGAATCGGACGAATCGCTATCTAATTCTATACAAAACCGCTAAATACCTGAGTATGGCTTACCTAGCTATGCTCTGTTACAGCACCATTTTAAGCCTTATGCAGTCGGAGAGCATCATAAATCGTGTCGTGAAATTTGGTGCTGGAAGTCTTCTTTTAGCCTTACTTTTTGTCGCTTACCGTCTCACTCTACACCACCAACGAATAGGAGGCTACCTTCACATTGTAATTGGTCTCATCTTCACTATTAATTTTACTACTTATACTAACATTGTAAACTTCCTACTTATTTCGCTTCCACCGATCGCTTCTGGTGTACTCTTTATCTATATTGATCTTAACTCCATCGATTAGCGAATTGATTTCATTATCGCGACGATCTCATTGTATTCTTGCTCAAGCAAAGGTTTTTCTAAATCTGAGCAGTTGTTCAATTTACCAGCTATTGCCGCTAGGCGCATCTGCAAAATTGTTCTATTAATTTCGCCAGCATTTTGTTGGGTATTCTGATGTATATGTCTCTTATACTCTGTATAAGTTCCAGAATAAGAAAGCAAATGCTTATTATTGATTATCAAGAGACGATTAGCCAGATTCTCTATAAAGATACGATCATGGGAGATTAGCAATATGCTCCCTGCATAGGACTTTAGCACCTGCTCCATTGCCTCAGTAGAATAGATATCTAAGTAATTCGTTGGTTCATCCAGTATTAAGAAATTCACATCAGCAACTATCAAAGCGGCTATTGCCACCTTTAATTTCTCTCCACCACTTAATAATCCGAACTCTTTATAAACATCATCAGCCCTAAATAGCAGTCGCGCCAAAACAGTTCGAACAATTGTTTGATTTTGAATACTATTTTTCATGACATTAGCTAAAATAGATTGACTCTGGTCAAAACTTAAAAAATCTTGGTTTAGCCACCCTGGCTTTAATCCTTGAGCTAGTGTGAGTCCTTCACCACGCTGATAAATCAAGGATGCTAAAGTGCTTTTGCCAGATCCATTTGGCCCGATTAAAGCTGTAATCTTGCCTTTTTCTAACTGAAAACTCACATTCCACAAAAGTACTTTATTACCTCGCGCAACTTTCAAGTTTCTCGCTTGAACAATCGTCTTCGCAAAAGGATTTGGAGCTGATGGAATCTCGATTTTGGTTCTAAGAGGGTCTTTAGGACGTTCTTTCTTTTCGAGGTTTTCAAGACGTGTTTCCATTGCTTTTAATTTTGTGCTCATATTTCCTTGAATTTGATTTGTTGTTCGACGATGCAAACGCGCCTCAGAGTTACCCATTCTCGACGGTGTCTTTTTGAGATTTTTAATTCTTCTTGCGCTATGATCAATCGTATGTATTAGGCGTTGCCTCTCTCGAGAGTATTGATTATACTCAAACATTTCCCGATCGTACTTTGCTTGCTTTAAGCGCTGATAGTCCACATAATTACCAGGATAGATTGTTACTTTTCCTCGATCAATTTCAATTATACTATTACAAATATGATTTAAAAGCCATCTGTCATGACTGATCAGGAGCATGCCCCCACGAAAAGAACTTAGCTTAGCTTCCACTAACTCAATGCCTGCTAAATCTAAGTTACTGGTCGGTTCGTCAGCAAAAAGTAACCCTGCTTCATCATCAAAATTCAAAGCCAAGCGTAATCGAGATTTCTCGCCGCCACTTAATCCTTCATCACGATTTCGAATAACGCCAAATTCACTAAGCTGATGAGCATTATAGTCCGTAGCCTGACTGAGTAATTCTGGAACCCCATCATCCTGTTGCTCAATATATGAAATCCGAGTATAGGATTTTACCTGGCCTTGAAAATTACGGTCTTTGCCTGCTAGTATGTTCAGCAATGTACTCTTTCCTGCACCATTAATACCGACAACACCAAAGCGGTCTTCTTGATAAATTCTAAACTCTGGGATTTCCAGAATCTGTCGATCTCCATAAAACTTTTTTAGGTTCTGAGCGTGAAGTAATAACATAATAACCTCCAGTGTTTCTAGAACGCTAGAAGCTGCATCGTTTTCAGCGACTAATGTTCTACATTTGTGCTTGATTTTTTAAAAACGAGGTATTTTTCTTAATCATTTCGGCACCCTTTTCTTTCTAGTGTTATTACACTGCACATATCCTATTTACAAACCTATAAATCGCATATCACTCTAACATGTATAATCATGAAAAAAGTGATGCAGGATTTGACGACCCTAACCATATTACGCAATGAGAGGGCTATGTGCTAAACTGCTAAGCACATATTGCACTTATGAGCGAGCAAGATTGCGGTTCATGCTGAAAGATGCATACTTCTGTGTATACGCCCGCATAAACTTATCTGTTAGGGTTCTATTTCTTTCATCTGCACGGCATAGCGCTTTAAATCAATTGCATTATGTAAATCAAATACAACCCCTTCACTGATTAATAATGCCGTCTGCAATTCGCCTCCTGCGCCTTCCTGTAAGGACACCTTTCCTTGACTATTCACAACCCTAAACCACGGCAATTCGTGCTTGCCACTCATACTATGCAGGATTCGTGAAACCTGACGTGCCCCACGAGGATTGCCCGCATAGGCTGCAATTTGTCCGTAGGTCATTACCTTCCCCTGCGGAATTGCCTTGATGATTCGAATGACTTGCATGGTAAAGGCATTCATTTGTCGATCACCTCCGTTAATACCCGTCCTTCAGTAGAGGGCATCTTCCAGTCTAACTGATGGGCAATCGTGGGTATAATATCCACAATGTTGGCCTCGTCTAAGACTTCGCCTTGCTTTATCCCTTTCCCACACAAGATTGCCATCGTTTCTAGGCCAGGCAAATAAGGGTCATAGCCATGGGTAGCGACCTCTTGATAAGATTGGACCTTATTATATTCAGCCATACTCATAATCTGCTGAGGTGCAAAATCGCTGCTAAAATGGTAGCCCTCCTGTGCGGTAACGATAAACATAAATGACCCAGCTAAGCCCCTTTCTTGGGCTGCTGGCCGATTAAAGACATCGGCGATACCATACTGCCCTGACTGCCTTAATTGATCTAGCAAGTCTGAAACCGCTCTCATTAACCCTTGATCTCCATTCTGGAAATAGATCTTTACAGATCCACCACGGCTATGGGCAAGAACCTTCCATGAGGTCACCGCTTCGGACAATGGCTCATTCAGCAAACCATGGTCAATGAATATGCGATTAAAATCAACATTTGTATGCGTATCTGCGAAGCCATGATCACCAATAATCACGTAGGTGGCATTTAACCCTGCATCCTGCTCGGCTTTCATTAACCGACCGAGGCGCTCGTCCATCCGTTTTAAGCTCTCTAGCGCTTGGATCGAATCACGGCCATACTTGTGCCGCCAATGATCTAATTCGGTCAAGGATAACAGCAGCAAGTTCGGTGTCTTTTTTGTAATCAGAAAACAGGCGGATGCGGTAGCAAACTCATCCAAAGCGGGATACTCTCTTCCCTGCCGCAACTTGCCAAAGCGACGATTGATTTCCAATAAGAACAGTGGTGAGCCATAACGCAGGGATAGCATCGTCTGATGCTGTCCTTTTTTTGTTGGCCAAATTGGTGGACAATTATAGTCGATTGCTGCCCCTGCCGTTACTGGCCAGAAGATCGACCCCACCGTCCAACCCTGGTCCTTGGCAAGCGAGTAGAACGTTGGAACGGCGATATCTTGATCATAAAAACACCACTCTCTACTCCCTTTGGCAGGGTTAAATCGTCTATTATCGACGATTTGATGGGTAGCCGGATACGTACCCGTAATCAATGAAACATGACACGGGTAAGTTAAGGTCGGTAAAACACTAATGACTTTCTTAATATAGGTTCCTTGCTCAAACAACATTTTAAAATGAGGCAACTGCTGCAAATGAATCGCATCCGTGCTCGTTAAAGCATCGATTGAAATCATTATGATGTGATTGTTTAGCTGATTTAACTGCTTAATTCTATCTTTGCTAATCATAAATCCCATCACCTCTCTGTAAGACTTCTATAGTGGCAGCGGGTTAATCCCACTTTGAATAAATAGACCGATTAATAGAGCAACCGCTAAACCATAAAGGATAACGGGAATGATATTGCGCTTAATTAATTTCCCTTCTACGCCAACGATTCCGATGGTAGCACAGACCGCTACGATATTATTAATACAGATCATATTACCGATACCCCCACCGATTACTTGGAGTACGACAATCAATACTTGCGGCATTTTTAATATCGTTGCTGTTTCAAACTGGAACGAAGAAAAGAGGATATTCGAAACCGTATTAGAGCCCGAAATAAACGCCCCCAGCACCCCTATGAATGGGGCGACAAGGATATAGGCCTGGCCAGCTAAACCAGCCACAGCCATTGCCATCTCAGTCAACATACTGCTATAGCCGGCACCGTTAACACCTGAATTAAGCATTAATTGAACCATAGCTACACCTGCAAAAAGAGCGATTGCCGCGCCGTAAATTTGGTGGAAGGTGTGCTTCCAAGCCAATTTGATTTGTTCTTTTTTCATTTTATAAAAGAACTGAGTAAAGATGGCGGTTACTACAAATGGAATGGTTCCCGGCAAATACGCCCACTTCAAGGAATAATTTAGACCAACCCTTCCCATGATGTCCGTAATGATTAACTCCTGAGCCACTAAGAATTGCTTGATTCCAAAAGCCGGTATGCGCG
The DNA here is from genome assembly GCA_964625175.1 of uncultured Clostridiaceae bacterium. GTDB lineage: Bacteria > Bacillota > UBA994 > PWPR01 > PWPR01 > CAZVAO01. The sequence goes on along the minus strand of CAZVAO010000049.1, from coordinate 11,029 downwards.
TTACAATCAAGACCAATGCGATAATAATATACGGAATCCATGCCTTGATTAATGGCATATCATCTGCGCTAGCTGACTGGCTAGTTACTTCTTCAGTGGCACACCAATCCACTTCCCAATTCTCTTTAGAAGGGAAGTCCCATACTTCCTCTGGAATTAAAAAGCCCTGTCGAGCGGCAACAACAACAATCACCAAACCAATAAAGGCACCCGCTAGTGATGGTAATTCGGGACCAAATAATACGGCCATGATGTACATCGGTACCGTAAAAGCCAAGCCCGCAAAAAGGGCAAAAGGAGCCACCTTTAGGCCATCTTTAATTGATTTATTCTTGCCGAAAAACTTGGTCATCATACAAACGGCTAGCAAAGGGATAAAGGTGCCAACAATCCCATGGGTTAAGGCTGTCCATTGGGTAAGAGCCATCTTGAAAGCCTCAGTATTGCCACCGAGCGCTGTAATATTGCCTGTTATGGTAGACATCGCCCCCAAAAGTGGGGTGCCTACAGCACCAAATGCCACTGGTGTACTATTAGAAATCAACGTTACCATTGCGGCAGCCAATGGCGGATAACCGATCCCGACTAGTAAAGGAGCCGCTAAGGCAGCAGGGGTACCAAAGCCTGCAGCACCTTCTATAAATGCCCCAAACATCCAACCGATGATAATCATTTGGATCCTTCTGTCCGCACTGATCCCCTTAAAGCCATTGCTAATCGTAGCCATTGCACCGGATTGCTTCAGCGTATTTAAAATCAAAATAGCGCCAAAAATGATGATCAAGACATCTAGAGCCTTAAGCGCCCCAAAAGCTGAAAAAGCAAAGATATCCATTAAATTCATTTTCCAAACAAAATAGGCCACGAACGCTGCACTGGCCCAAGCGATCGGTAATGCTCGCTTAGCGCCCCAATTGAAAACAACCATCAAAACAATAGCTACTAATATCGGCAAAGCTGCTAACAATGCAATCATAATCTTTTTCTCCTATTTCTTAATCTCGATCAGACCGGCTGGTAATGCTTTATCAGATAGCCATGCTGAAATAATCTCTGCAAATAATTCAGGTGCTGTAAAATTCACAGCATGCCCTGCACCTATGATGATGAATCCCCTACTTGCAGGCAAGGCATCCATTATATCCAACTGAGATTGTAAAATGGGCTTTAGTTCTTTTTCTCCAGCTAAAACCAAGAGGGATTCCCCTGAAGAACGGAACGATAAAGGCAGTTCGAAGGTATTATTGGCACGCAAAACATGTTCGAGTGATTGCGCATCGAAATCTTTTGTTGTTGAGAAATAGCGTTCAAAATAAGTCTCCGGTACAGCCAGTTGTTTTGCTTGTAGGCGCGCAAACCAGCGTTTGCTGACCAAGGGAGCAGAAACCTTCACCATTGGGCTTAGCCACTTTCCGTACCCCTTCATGGGACGGACAAGCGTACCACTGATGATCATATGGTCGATCACCTCTGGACAATAACTAAGCATATCTAAAGCAACCTGACCACCTAAGGAGAGGCCTACAATATGAGCACGCCCATTCAGAGCTTTTTCTTTAATGTGCGTACTAACCAATTCAGCAGCATAGCGCATCGTGAAGGGCTTCATCGCCATACTCGCACCATGTTCTGGCAAGTCGGGCACTAAGCAATGATAAGACTCACTTAGAATCGCAATTTGTTGGTCCCACATCCAACCTGCTAGGCCGCCACCATGTAGGAAAACGATCGTTGGTTTTGAGGGATCCCCTACTTCTTGATAAGCTAAAGTATTCATTTTGTCGCCTTTCTCGGGATTAACAAACCTTCCACGATACTTTTTTCTATAAGTGATTCAACATATGACCATAGCACAGGTGCACCCTGCTCGATATGGGCATTGCGTTCAAGGACTTGATCCGCATTAATCCCATACTTTTTCCAAGACTGACCCTTGTTCAGATAGTTGAGCAAGAGAGGCTGCATGCGGTCTAGGGCTGTCGCAAATTTTGCGCTTGGTGATGTCATAAGCTCGAATTCGTCCCATAGGGCGCGCATTTCCACGCTTTGATCAAGTGGCAGTAGCTTAAAAATCCGATCCGCAGCTTGACGTTCGCGCACTTCTTTGGATTCATAGCCTTTCGTATCGTAGGCGAATGTGTCTCCAGCGTCAATTTCGACGATATCGTGAATGATTACCATCTTCATAGCTTCCAAGATTTCTGTACCCGCAATCGCGTACTCCTGGAGCACCATAACCATTAAAGCCAAGTGCCAGGAATGTTCGGCATCATTTTCATAACGATCGCCACTGCAGATTAATGATCGACGAAAGATATTCTTCAGTTTGCCTACCTCTAAAATAAAGTCTAACTGCTGCTTGAGTCTTTGATCCATTGCTACCACCCCGTTGTTTTATTTAGCTATGAGACGTATTGGTTAGAAAATAGGGTTCAAAGCCTAGTTATTTAATATCTCAACTAACTATATTTAATTCTACTTACCATTTGCATTACCTTCTTTTAGCGCCCATTCTATTTGCAATATGTTG
>CAZVAO010000049.1:6390-8399 GCA_964625175.1 uncultured Clostridiaceae bacterium | reverse complement strand
CTACTTACCATTTGCATTACCTTCTTTTAGCGCCCATTCTATTTGCAATATGTTGTACGAGAACTGATGCAGCCCCTTGCTCCTTAGTCAAATATAGGATAATTTTGAAGGTTAAATTATGATAAAGAAGGATTTTTACGTCCTGATATCACTAGCTAACTGTTCTTTGTTAACAAATTCATGCGTATATGATCTCTTTGAGTGGGATCTCTATCCTCCACCAGGCTGACTTCGGGATTCTCCATCCGTATAGGAAAACCTAAATGTAGCGAATGCCTGCCGATCACTATATGGCATATAAGCAAAATACATAAAGAGTCCGCCTATCAGCGGACTCTACACAATGATTTGAATTGATACTTAGACCAGGTGGACTAATCCATCCTGCTAGTCCAGTTATTGCACGTCGAACTCGATTTTTATCATTTCTGTGCGGGCACAACGTGTCTATTAAAATAGGCGAGTACTTTTTGGTAGTTATCTGCTGTGCAAAATACAGCCCCATGCACTAATCCCACACGATATTCAATCGTATACTTCTTTGGATCGACTTTGAAAGAGTCTACATCTGTCCATTTAATATAATTCTTCTGGCGTGATTGTGCCAACATAGCACTCCCTGCTACACCAGGTTTCCCTAAAAATAATGCCAATGTCCCAATCATGTTTAATTTTTGATTTTTCTTGAGCTGATCATCCTGATATCTTTCAAATATACCTTCTTCACTCACTTCATAATGGACAAGATAGCGATTGCGATTCATCGCATAAACCACGCCATAGGTGAGTAATGCTGTAATGCCAACCATGAATAATGCATATTGCATGCCATCTAAGCGCGAAAATATGGGGTATCCATGTTTCACAGCATATACCATGGACGAGATGGCTACGCCACCAAAAATCAAGGCAAAGGGTACGCCGAATACCCAGGCTAACTGTTTGCCAACCACACCTCGACCGAAAATTGGAACACTATTGTCCCATGATATTATTGATGTATTATTTTCATTACTCATTACTCAATTCCCCTTATAATGATTTACAACGCTATGCGCTCTCCGCCAACAATACGGATTACATCGATATCGCCACTATTTTGCTGCATGTAAGTAATCACCTCATCGCATGTGCAATGCATTGGATAAAGCTTCTGTATGCCCCGCGCTTTCAATTCGTCAAGTGTTCGCTCAGCCACTTGGTTCATTTCAGTTAGGTGGAAGCCTCCGATTACAGCGATCACCTTTTCAATTCCTGTAATCTTCTTAGCATAATCGACAATATTAATAATCCCGGCATGTGAACAACCCGCTACGACAATAATGCCCGCTTCATTAACGAAAGCCATTGCTGTATCGCTGGCGACAAAATCTGGTGACCCATCTTCACGCTTGAAGGTGGTTCGTTTACTTTCAAAGTCATTTTCGCGAGGTATTTCACCTAAGAAAACCATTGAATCCGTTAACCAGTAAGGTTCTTCAGTCGCCACTACCCGAAATGACTCCAAACTATTCTTAAGGTTCCGAGGCACACCGATATACTTGTCATCGGCTTGACGAAAGGTCTCAGATACGGCGTCTGGGTGCATAATCAGCTCTTTATCGGCTAAATAGACCAGCCCATTGCCATGATCCCAATGGCCGTGGCTCAGCACAACTGTATTAATTTCAGCAAGGTCCACGTTGAGCTTTTCCGCATTGCGCAGAAACATGTCATCGCCACCCGCATCAAACAAAATCGTCTTACCCTGGTGTTCTATAACCATAGAAAGACCATGCTGAGTCTCCAGTCCTTGTAAGCCTTTATTCTCAACTAAAATTGTTAGCTTCATTGTAACCACCTTCCAAAATCTTATTTATTATTTTATGATCCTTGGCGCACCGAGATATTCAGCTAGTCGAGCTACAGCGTCATGGCTTGCCCTTTGCAGATCGATCTTGTGGCTAAGATCAGATTCCCACCACCAGTTGCGGACCTCCAAAGTGCCTGTACGCTTCTGGTAAACAGGC
>CAZVAO010000049.1:1792-6290 GCA_964625175.1 uncultured Clostridiaceae bacterium | reverse complement strand
TTCCCACCACCAGTTGCGGACCTCCAAAGTGCCTGTACGCTTCTGGTAAACAGGCTCGACTCGTCCGATTAGTTGATTTCCGTAGAGGATAGGCAACACATAATAACCATATTGACGCTTTGCCGCAGGCTTGTAGACTTCCCATACATAGTTAAATTCAAACAATTTTGCAATCAACTTGCGATCCCACAGCATATTATCTAAGGGGGCAAGAAAACGCATGATTGCTTTGGGTTCTTCAGCCCCTGTTATCGCCTTCTCTAGCAATTCTGCACTGCTAAATGGTGCATAAAGCGGCTCTGCAAAACCCTCAACCTTTAACGTGATTATTTCACGGGCGGCGACCAATTCTTTGAGCGCTTTGATCTTGTCCGCATGCTTCATCCCTTTAATCCCCAGAAAGGCATCACTTGAATTTTTCCATAGCAAACCCACTGCCTCAACTCTTCGCTTAATAAACCAACGGTAATAATCCCGATCATCGTCAAAAGGATCCTTAATCGTTAGTAACTGTTGATCGAGATGTCTATGGGTAAAATCATAATAACGGCGTGTACCCATCCGATGATGAACAATAAGCTCTCCATTCCAGAATAAATACTCTAATCCTGCTTTTGCTAACGTTGTCGGCGACCAATACCAGTCAATCTTCTGCTGATTGCGAAAATCTATTGATGATATTGGTCCGTCCGTCAATATTTTTTTCCTTAAAACTGGTAAACAATCCAATACGGCTTGATTATTGCGGTAATTCTTAAAGTGACCTTGGCGAAGTCGTGTAAAATACGGCCAATCTGATACAGTAAAAATACTCATATTCTTATCCCAGCCATCTAGTAATAGCCGATCCTGATAGAGTAACTCTTGCAAGTAATTACTGCGGTAGTCCCGGATACGTGCCTGCAGAACTAAATTGGGATTTGTATCAATGATACTGAGCGGATCATACTGAATACAATGTACGCGGTTAAAAACCTGCATGATGCCCTCTTTACCTTGCCATTGATAGTCATCCAACAATCCATGATAATTGAGGATATAACGTCGGGCCTGCTGTATTGTGAGTTTCATATAGCCAACATCCCTTACTCTAGCATTAATCTGTGAGACGGTTGCCTCGCTCAAACGCTTGTAAATTAATCTCAACAAAACGAGGTTTGATATTCTCGCGGATAATTTGCGGCCAATCAATACGCTTGATATCGAGTATTCGTGCCAATGCACCGAGAAGGACCACGTTCATCACCTTTAAATTGCCAAGTTCCTCAGCAATATCATATGCCTTAATAACCGTTGTTTTTACGACCTCTTGCAACTTAGGAATGACATTCTCGGGATAGTCTGCTACACCATTGAGGATCGGCATCGAATTAATCTGGTAATCATTAACGATAATCTGACCATCTGGACGCAGGAATTCTAGGTAACGAGCGGCCTCCATCTTCTCAAAAGCGACGATAATATCCGCCCCACCGATTTCAATTACCGGTGAAATCACGTGGTCGCCATATTTGACTTGCGAAGAAACTGAACCACCACGTTGTGCCATACCGTGAATTTCGCTCATTTTAACATCATAACCAGCCTGCATAAACGCAGTGACTAGCAGCTTAGAAGCTAAAATAGTACCTTGCCCACCAACACCAACTAAAAGAATGCTCTTGGTCATTATTTTTGCTCCTTTCCTATTGCGCCAACAGGACACACCTGATAGCACACGCCACAGCCAACACATTGGCGTTTATCAATGCTCGCCTTCTTCGTTTCTTTATCATAGGATAGTGCCGGACATCCCGTTTTGATACACGCTCGACATCCGATACATTTCGCATGATCGATTATGTACTGGTCACTAAATGCTGCTGGAAATTCTTCTTTATCCTCTGCCGTAAATTTCTTCAATGCACATGGGTATCTCGTAATGATAATGGAAGGTTCATCGAGTTCAAAAGCCCAATTTAATGTCGCTTTAACCGAAGCCAGATCATTAGGATCAATCACCCGAACATTCTTAAACCCTAAAGCTCTTACGACCGCTTCGATGTCAATTGGTGTTGTTTCTTTACCCATTGCTGTATAACCGGTGCCAGGATTCTCTTGATGTCCTGTCATCCCCGTTATGCGATTATCTAAGATTACATTAATGGTGTTTCCCCGATTGTAAGCAACCGTTAATAGCGAATTGATCCCTGTATGGAAGAATGTTGAATCGCCAATTACCGATACAACCCGCCGCTTGTCACCCTCAGCCATATCAAATACTTTTTGAGCACCGTGACCGATGGAAATAGAGGCCCCCATGCAGATTACCGAATCAATTGCATTATAGGGTGGAGCAAAGCCTAACGTATAACAGCCAATATCCCCGCTTATAAACACATTCTTCTTCTTAGCTAATTCATAGAAGAAGCCACGGTGCGGACATCCTGCACATAAGGTAGGCGGCCTTGCTACGATATCGAACTGGTCGTATTCAATGGTTGGTAAAGTTGCCCCGTAGTATGATTTGCGAATCACATCAGCAGTCAATTCACCAATACTGGGAAACATCTCTTTACCAATGCAATCAATGCCAGCAGCCTTCAATTGATCCTCAATGAAGGGCTCATCTTCTTCAATCACATACAACTTAGTGACTGAATTTGCAAAATCACGAATTTTATTCAGGGGTAATGGATTAGAAAAACCAAGCTTAAAATAAGAGGCCTCTTTCCCAAATACCTCGTAGGCATAGAGATAGGCCACGCCTGATGCAATGATCCCAATCGAATCACCGTTCATCTCTACTCGGTTCCAAACACTCTCTTCGGTATAACGCTTCAACTTTGTAAGCCGATCCGCGATGGTGTAGCGCATAGCCCGCCCGTTCGCTGGCACTGCAACCGTTTTTGCAGCATTTTTAACGTAAGGTTTTAAAGGAGTCTCCTGGCGCTCATTCAATTTTACGAGCCCTTTTGAGTGACAAAGCCGCGTTGTTAACCGATATAAAACCGGCGTGTCAAAGGTCTCGCTGACCTCATAGGCATCCTTAATCATATCTTTAGCTTCTTGACTATCTGCGGGCTCAAACATCGGAATTCGCGCAAACTTAGCGTAAAAACGATTATCTTGCTCATTTTGTGAGGAGTGCATACCAGGCTCATCAGCGCTAATAATCACCAATCCACCGTTAACCCCTGTACTCGCAACCGTCATCAAGGGGTCAGCTGCCACATTGACTCCAACATGCTTCATTGAAGCCAAAGCTCTTGCCCCAGCAAATGAAGCCCCTATGGAGGATTCTAATGCCACTTTTTCATTCGGCGACCATTCTGCATAAATCGCTTGAGGATAATGCAAAATGTTCTCCAAAATTTCAGTGCTCGGGGTCCCTGGATAGGCAGCCGCAAATCGGACACCTGCCTCGTATGCACCACGCGCTATCGCTTCATTACCAGTCATAAGTTCTTTCATGTAATACCTACCTTATCTCTGAATTTAATATTTGTTCTGATACATTTCTTGAATGCGTTCTGGCGGATAACTCAACAATTTGCACAGCTTCTTCGTGTTCTCTTTGCGAACAGCAGCTGTAAAACCACCGCGCGCTCGATAAATCTGTTGAATTGCCTTCAATTTGAGGTATTCATCAAACACCTCATCTTCGCGATAGATCAAAATCACCAAGCGACCCTCTGTATATGAGGTGTGTACAATATCATTCACGATAAAATGATCATCAAAATAATACTGGACCTGATACACGTCGGCAATATCACGCATCGCCCGCTCAAAGGTCTCACGATCACGTGGATCAATCGCAGGACTCAAGGCTAAGTCTTTGACCCGTGCCCTTACCATTTCACTAAAACAATCGATTTTACCTAAGTCGAATGAAATCTTGTCATAGTTACTATATCCGTACATAATTATCCCTTCCTTTGATATCCATTCATATTTTTCAGTTATGCAAAGGGTATTAAACCAGTGCTTACCCCACTAATGATATCATAACTCACCCTGAGTATCTAATGCATTTGCGCCCCATAATGAACTGAATCAAGTTTAAAAACAGTCTGTTCTGTCAAAGTGATAGTCCCCTTAAAATCTGCTATTCATGGGAAATTACTAAAGCTTGAGGATTAGGCATTGCCATTTTGACCTTAATTAATATTATTGTCTGTAATTCTCATACAAACCCTCTGTTTTATGCTATAGTAATATTCGGTACTAGCGATTAGAACCCTTTGATTTTTAATGGAAAATCCATCTTAACTTAACGATTACCAAATATAGAAGGAGCTTTTATAATGAAAGATACTCATCAAAGTTTACGTATCGCCGTCGTTCAAGCGGCCCCTGTTCTCATGGATAAAAGTCGAACAATTGCAAAAATAATTGACCTCATCAGTAAAGCAGCCGATCAGAATGCCCAATTGATTGTTTTCCCCGAATCGTTCATTCCAGCCTATCCCCGCGGATTCTCTTATGGCTTTGTAGTGGGAAGTCGCACGATGGA
>CAZVAO010000049.1:0-1692 GCA_964625175.1 uncultured Clostridiaceae bacterium | reverse complement strand
TATATGCTAAGGGCGTTTCCATTTACCTAGCACCGACAGCTGATGCGCGCGAGCAATGGCAAGCTACGATGAAGCATATCGCCCTAGAAGGCCGCTGTTTCGTCATAGGGTGTAATCAGTATGTGACGAAGGATGATTACCCCCAAGACTTGCTAACCTACAACGAGCTTGCAGACCTGCCTCACATCATGTCTTCTGGGGGCTCCTGTATCGTAGATCCATTTGGCAATTATGTTGTTGAGCCAGTGAGAGACTGCGAGGAACTCATCATTGCTGATCTCGATTTAGAGCAGGTTGTGCTGAGTAGACTGGATTTTGATCCCTGTGGTCACTATAGCCGACCAGATGTTTTTAAATTTAAGGTTATCGAATAACTTTGTGCACAACACTTAGCCATTATACAGCAAGCACCCTATTATTTCCGGTGCTTGCTGTATTGTTATATTGAGTTCATTAAAGCCCGTGCTATTTACCCATGCCTGCCAATAATTCAGATACACTTTGAAGCGATTTATTGAAAGGCAAATCACCCTTAAAGGCTAAGAATGATGTCGCATATTCGACTGTTAAAGCAACCCCTAATTTTAGAACATCCTCATCAATGTCAAAGTGGATATTGTGATGATCAGCACCTATTCCTTTTTCTTTGTTCATCGTCCCTAAAAATGCAAAAACCCCTGGGAAATAACGCATATAAATGGCCATCGATTCTGAGGCCATCCACGGATTGCAGTGAATTAATGCATCCGCATTAAGTGCTGTGACAACCGCTTGTTCGGCTAATTTTGAACAAACAAAATGATTCTCCACTAAGAGCTTATTGGGAACAGGCCTACGGTGATACTGGTAGGTGCACCCATATAGAGCACACGTTTTTTCAATGACATGCTCGAAATGCGCTGCAGCTGGTTTAGCTGACTCCTCACAGTGGGTATAGCGCATCGTACCAGCAAACCTCATTTCCTGAGGTATAATCGCTGCCGTTGTTCCCATCTCGATCTTACAAACTGAAATCTCGAGCGGGTAAAATGGCGTGAGAATCCGAGTGCGCATTTCTTGTAACTGATGATAAATGCTAGCAAAACAGTCTAAGGGATTATTTGCTAAATCAGGACGAGATCCATGTCCACCTCTGCCGATGAGTGTCACATCGAAATCCATGCGAGCAGACATACGTGGACCTGATTCGACTGAAACGGTTCCTGATGGCAAATCAGCCTTCAAATGAATGCCAAAGCATCCATCGGCCCCTTTTCGTCGCAAGTGCTCAATCAACATTTTACCTTTTCCGTTTTCTTCCCCTTGTTCGAAAGCTAAAATAATCTCTCCGTTAAAGGCCTCACGATTATTGTTAAGAATCTGGGCAGCCCCTAGCAGCATAGCGGTATGTCCATCGTGGCCACACGTATGTCCTTTGCCAGCGACCTGCGAACACACGGCTTTGGGCATCTTTAAATTATTTGGTGACTCCTGCATGGGCAATCCGTCAACATCGGCTCTTAAGACCAACCGCTTGCCGGGTCGCTTGCCGTTAATCATACCGACTATGCCACCTTCAACGCGCTTGCTTCCAATACCCATTCGTGCCAACTCGCGCTCAATCAGGCTAAGTGTTCGTGCTTCTTCCCCACCTATTTCCGGATATTTATGAATATCTCTTCTTATACCGATTACATACTCTTCTTGTTCCAA
>CAZVAO010000048.1:0-17151 GCA_964625175.1 uncultured Clostridiaceae bacterium | reverse complement strand
ACCGATTAAACACACCTTATGTCAAAATCATGATCGTTTAGCCATAGAAAGTACTGCCACAGCATAACCGCTTGGCAATAGTCTATACCTGCTTAATGGGTAGATCAATATAGAATCTAGTATATTCCCCTTCTTTGGTATCAAAACTCAACACACCTTTATGATCCTTAATAATTCCATAGCTGATTGATAGCCCTAACCCTGTACCGTCCGCTCTGCTTTTTGTAGTGAAAAACGGGTCAAAAATTTTAATACGGATGTCCTCTGCTATGCCACCTCCATGGTCTTCAATGGTTATCCGAATCCCTGGATACCCGTTTATGAGCTTCGCTTCAGCTACCGTTAAAATAATGCGCTTGTCTTTGTGATAACCTTGATACTTCAAGTTAAGGGCATCTTTTGCATTAACAATCAAGTTCAATATGACCTGCTGTAATTCTTGTTCTCGGCACTCCACTTTAGGTAAATGATCTGCTATATTTAATTCAATCTCTATTTGATCTCGTTTGAGAATGATTGTCACTAAACTTAGCAGCTTGTTGATGACTTCTTCTATTTTACAAGGGTAAAATTGTTTACTTCCCGTTCTTGAAAGCTGGAGCAGATTTGAAACAATCGTAGATATTCTGTTTGACTCGTTGATAATTTCATTAGAGAAGTTCAAGATTAATTCGCTATCTTCCTTATCATTTGAGCCACCATTCTGAGCGATTTCAGAAATGAGCTGACCATAGTTCAAAATACCGTTAACTGGGTTGTTGATCTCATGAGCTACACCACTGGCCAAAACACCAATTGCCTCTAATTTCTGTTGGGCCCGCAGATGAGCTTCCATCTCAATTATTGCTTTATGCGATCTTTGTAATTCTTCTGTTTTTAGCTTTATATTACGCCTCACAGAAATGATCCCCGCGATCATAAACAAGAGGATAATCGGTGTTATGATCATTATAGAAGTCTTTAATACTTCAATAGGATCAACCTGACTATTAACAATAAAAGGAAACCATTTTTGATAAAGCCGATCAAATTCGCCATTTGCAGAGACTACTGCCAAACCCTCATTCAGTTTTGCTAACAAATCTTTGTTGCCCTCTGGCACAGCAAAGCAAAACTTTTGCTCAAATCCGCTGAGATTCGTCCTAATTTCTTTTAAACCAGTTTCATCGATTTGAGTTGCCGCCTTAATACCCTTGAGATTATATTGCTCGATAATCTGCTCCCCGACTAGACTCTGGGCTAAAACAGCGTCATGTTTACCGGAAGCAAGTAATTCAAAGGCTTCGGGATACGTTTCTGTCAGGATTAAATGATCAGATAATCCCATCCTAAGCGCATATTCATGGGCATTGTCGCCTTCCATCACGATGACTTCTTTCCCCACTAAGTCTTCTTCCGTGCTAATCCCAGTTTCATCTTTTCTGATGAATATATTGCCGTGCATAATGATATAAGGGACTGTAAAATCATAATCCCGATCTCTTTCTTCTGTATAGCCAACAAGCGGCAACACATCAAGATCACCATTTTTTAGTTCTTCTTTTAATATCGACCAGCTGTCAATTTTAAAACTGATCTCCAACCCCATTGTATCAGCTACGGCTTGCAAAAGTTCAACAGAAAACCCATCGGCTTCTCCCTGGTCTGTAACAGAAAAAGGCGGATAGTCGTACTCTGTCGCACTCTTATAGGTCTCACCAGCATATACAGTAAGTGGAAATGCGAATATTAATAATGCAAGTGTAACGATCACTAGTCGTTTCATTAACCATGGCCCCTTTTATCATCAGCAAATTCTAGCTGTACTCTCTCCATTAATTCTCTAGTGGTAATCCTTTAATTAAGGCTAAATCATAACTGATCTGCCAAAGGCATGTCTTTTAGCAAATAGGACCTCAACAATAGATCCATTGCATAGCATCTATGAAGCCCCATTTTCAAATTTAGTATTCATGAAATGGCATTGCAACTCAGTGATGATACTCGACATCTGAAGTCGATATAGCAGGTAATTCGATGAAGAAGGTTGTGCCATACCCTTCTTCCGTTTCAAATGAAATCCAGCCATGATGCTCTTCGATAATTCGCGCACTAATATATAAGCCAATCCCAGTCCCCTTGCCCGCCTCTTTTGTTGTATAGAATTGACTATAAATTCTATCCTGGATCTCTTTTGGAATTCCATTACCATAATCTTTGATTGCGATAACCACAACCTGCTTGCCGTCTCTCTCACCTGCTCTACAGGTCAATAGAACCTCTTTATTCTCATCATAGCCAGGAAATCTCTCATTAAGAGCATCCCGTGCATTCGTGAATAAATTGATCAAAACTTGCTGAATTTGCTGACTATTGCACGCAATATTTGGTAGAACATCCGCAATTTTAAGCTGTAAATTAATCTGATCCTTCTTAAATATCACGCGTACTAGGTTAATCGTACGAGATATGACATCTTCGGGTCTGGCTATACTGAACCCACTACTCCTTTGACGCGAGAATTGAAGCAGATTTTCAACAAGTTGTGAGACTCGTTTTGTTTCATTAATAATCTCGCTTGCAAACTCTGCATTCTCACCCTGGCCATTATAAGAGTCATAAATAATTTGGCTGTAATTCATAATCCCTGTGATGGGATTGTTTATTTCATGGGCGATACTACTGGCTAATTCACCAATCGACTTAAGTCGCTGTTGGTCGCGCAATTGGCTTTCTAGTAGGCGGTTTTGATCCTCAAGCTCGGCTTGATTAGAAACGAGGATGTTCTGTGCCTCCAATAGAATCGTAGATTTGCTTCTGTATTTCTGTAAAAAGAAGGCTAGTCCCGAAACGAGTATCGAAAGAATGACACCATATACTAGAGCCTGCCGTGAGTTTCGCGTACTAAAATCAATGAAACTTTGGGTGGGCCACACCTTCACAGAATACGGCCTACTATTAAAAGAAACTGAAAAAGTCGATGAGGCATCATAATCTGTTTCAATCCAGTTGCTAGTCGTCGCTATAAGCCGTCCCTCAAAAAAAACTTCTGCCATATAATCATTGCGATTGTCTTCTAATACAGATAGCATAAGCTCTGTAACACACATATCACCCACAATAAAGCCCTCTAAATAATCTTCAAGATAAACAGGGTAAATTTCATATTGGTGTTCGTGCTGCCCACCATGATCGTAATTGATCCTTTCACCTAAGATATTGTGAGAATCGTCTAAGCCAATCCTTCTTACAATGAGATTGCGATCTAGCCAAAGTATGTTTTTCAGTCCAGCAGAATTCTGAATATAAAAATCAGCTTGGCGATCCCAATCGCGTTCTTTGATAATTGTGTTGGGTGGACTTGAGTCAACCATTAGCTCTAACGAAGCTTGGATACGATTATATTTACTCGTGATCTGGTTGGCATAAATCTCGGTTTCTGCAACGACACTTTTTGATAGGGTTACCAAACTGTCGGATTGAGTGACACGCCACATAATAATTGAAACACCTAATAGAACCACCCCTAAAAGAATACTACTGTACTTTAATAGGTTTGGATATCTGATGTTCCTTTTATCCGAATCATGATCAATTCTTTTGCTCATAGCACTCAACCCTTTGCGTATATCTATCTGGCTGCCTTTTCTCACTACATACTATGGTTTAATTTTACACTATTTCTCTTGTTCCAGCCAGGCTTCATTCCATAGCTGCTCCAGAACCGGGTAACCAATCGCATCAATCTCGGACAAATAGTGATCCCAATCTGTGTCGATACTAAGCTCCCCTGTTACGAATGCTTTGCTGGCCTGTTCAACATATGGCGACAATTCAGAATTAATTAGCGTTTCCATTTCAGTTGCATCATCATCCATAACTAAATTTGGCGTGAGCGGCAGAGTTTCCCCCGCTTCTTCAGACCTTTCTAAAAACTGAACAATAGCTTCTGGTTTTTTATAATCCTCAAATGCCTCATTCTCGTTCAGATCGAACAACTGATTGAAGCCATACGCTTTGGTGATATTAATTGTGCCGTTGGGGTTTTTGGGTGTTATGATTTCTGGGAGAAAGTCTCTTCCATCTGGTCCATCTTGATAAGTTAACCCTTTAATCCCCCAGTAGGTCAAATCGATGCCTTCATCTGAGTAGACAGCCCAATCCAGAAATGCCATCATATCCTCAAAATATGGCTTATGTAAAGCATTAGAGCTTATGGCCAAGCCCTTTCTAAATTTGCCCACTGGAGGTAGCGCTTTTAGACCTATTGTACTTTCCATAACTGGTAAAGCCACCCACTTGCCATTCACAATCCCCCGCTCTTTGAGCTGTTCATTCCACGTATCGAATCCAGAAGAAATCCAAGTCACGGTTACTAAAGCTTGGCCGTTGACAATTTTATCAATAAAGGCTTCATTACTCTGATCGTAGATGTCTGAATCAAATATGCCTGCAGCATAGCAACGATTCAAGAATCGTAGCATCTCTCGATAATTACTAGTTGCTGGTGCATAGGCCCATTGATCACTATTTTGATCATAGAATTTTGTGCCAGACCAACCTGCAGGAATCCCATAACCAGCACCCATCATTGAGAAAAGGTGTGCGCCTCCCCAAGAGGCTGTAAGAGGGGTGGTCTCAGGATATAACTCTTTGAGAATAACCAATGAATCGAATAGCTCGTCATAAGTCGTGGGCATGGGCAAGTTATTCTCAAAGAAAATATCTTCCCGATATATCCACTGCTGCACCTGCAAGGCCCTTTGGAAACCCGGTAGGATATAATATTTCCCGTCATTTATGCGCAGCTTCTCAATCTCCGCTTCCAACCCGTGTTCCACGATATAACTCTGATAGTAAGGCATTAAATGCTCGTAATCACTGACAGGCAATATAAGCCCTCCATTAGCATAATCCTCAATCGTATCGGGCCAGCATTTTAGTATAATATCCGGAGGGGTTTCCGCGTTGATATTTAGATCAATTGCTTTTTCATAGTCCGCATCATCTCCAAGTCTAACATCAAAAGCCACATTTTTCTCAGTTTCATAGACATCTAAAATCCGCCAATCTTCTTGGAAGGGGGTGTCTGCAACATTATTATAGAGAATGTCTAAAGTCACGGGACTCCCTTCGGTCGACGCATTGTTACGACATCCAGTCAGTACAAGTATTAAAATAATTAGTGCAATGCATACGCGTCTTAACCTTAACATTCTTTACCTCTCCCATTGCTTATTCGCCACAATTAACGGCTCCTGTTTTGTGATCTTCCATCATAACGCTGTTATCTTTCGTAAGACTGTTCGCAAATGCTGTTACTTGGTCAGTTTCTTCACTGATTAATATAGAACAACGCGATTTCTCCCCTGATCCTTTGCGTGATAGAGAGCCTGATCCACTCGTTTCATCAAAGAAGTGACCGATTCAGGTTTTCGGTACAAGGTTGCCCCAAAACTGACTGTTATTCCGTGGTCCATATCGCTGAACTCACATCTTTCACAGCAGATTCGCAGTTTCTCTGCCAAGAACACCAAACTTTCTGCGTTACCTACCCTTGCAAGGATGGCAAACTCTTCACCACCAATTCTGGCAAAAACATCTTCTTTACGTATGTTGCTCTTGATCTCATTTGATAATTTCTTTAACACCGTGTCACCCATATCATGGCCATAAACATCGTTGACTTGTTTAAAGTGATCAATGTCTAGCATAATCACCCCAAATTTCAGACTATCGACTCGATTGCTAAGTGAAATCATTTCATCTAACCGACTAAAAAAATGTTTGCGGTTATAGATATTTGTTAAATAATCCAATCTCGATAATTCAGTGATCTGGGTATAAGCAGATTCTAACTCACGATTTTTCTTTGCCAATTCTCTTGTGAGATTGGACATCTCTATATTCATTTGAGACATCTGCTCAATAATCCCTGAGGCAGTAATCATGGTGTTCTCAAAAATAATGACTTTACCTTTATGATGCTTAAGTATACTCCCCTTAAGCGTGGTTTGTACACCATCCGAAGGATTATATATACAGGAGATTGTGGCTTTCTCGTAAGCTCCATGGCGGGTATACTCCCCCTCTTTATTTAGCTCTAATACTTCAGAGAATTGCTTATTCTTGAGTTGACAATCTTCCCTAACAATCTTCTTAAATCCCTGGCTAATTCCAGTTATACGATCATCAGGTGCGAGCATGATCACTGGAATATTGGAGTAATTCATCAGGTAATCGTTTAATATGGCAGCTATATGATCATGGTCTCCATTCATGACATTCTTCTCTCCAAATTTGGTTGGCATATTTAACGGCTTCACTCACATCTTTGAAGACTGTATAGTTTCTAAGGCTATTCTCTGAGTCATCAAGATAATGCAAGGCGTACCCGCCAACAATTATTCTCATCACATCCTCACTAACGACTGCTCTAATTTTCTCTATCAAATTAATGGTATTTTGAATATTGAAGGTCATTGTCACGGAAATACAGAGGATATCTGGGGGACTCGCCTGAATCATTTTCAGCAGCTCATCAGAGGGTGTGTTCGCTCCTAAAAATTTAACCTCCCAGCCATCCAACTCAAAGATGTCCGCCACAACTCGAGCGCCCAACTCATGGTATTCATTCTCAGAGGCTGTCACAATCATATGGCCCTTGGAATGCCGATTTACCAGATAGTTCATATAGATCATTGACATTATTCGAACGACTATTGAAGTTGCAAGGTGCTCTTGTGCAACCGATATTTCACCATTCTCCCACTTCTTCCCAACAGTATACATAGCATGTGTTAAAACTTTTGTATAGAAATCGCCAATATCTTCTTTGCTTTTAACAAGTGAACTCACGTATTCCAAGGTTTCCCCCATATCGCCACGGATTAGTAGATCTGCAAATTCAGCAACTCTTCGCTTCATCACATCCCCATATGGATAAACCCCTGTATAAATTTCATCATCAAACAGCTCTTCAATGCTTGCTTGAGATGCAATCATCCATTCGTAAACCTTTATAATCTCACAAGCATCCACGTCTGATAAATGTTCTTTTATGACCGCAATCCACTTCATTAAAGTGATTGGAAAGTACTCCCTATTGAAGCCTCGTTTGACATAGCTTCCGAAAACCCACACTAATGTGTTTGATAACATTTCATAATCATTCAGTTTAAACACATTGATCATAAAGTTGATATGATTCAAATTGTTTGTTTTCATCGTTCCAAGCGAGTTTTCCCCCAATAAGTCCTGTTTACTGCAATGCTGGATCATTACATCATTCAATTGATTGAGCATGCTCTGGCTTTGTTGTTCGAATGCCGCGGCAGCCTGCGCTGATACTGAAAACAATGGTGGTAATGTGTTTTTAGACATTGTATTTCCCCTATTCCTATCATGAACATTTAAGTATACACACCATTATATGGTCGTTCCAAAATACTGAAAATCCCCAAACATTAAACATTAGAATCTCACTGATTCTCAAAACGTTGTGCTCTAAAGTCGCAGGGTAGTCGCACAATGAATCGCGTGAATTGATTCACCTCTGACTCAACCATTATTTCTCCATGATGCTCTTTTACAATTCCATAGCTGATGGAAAGGCCAAGCCCTGTTCCTTTATCCTTACCCTTCGTTGTGTAGAAGGGATCAAATATTTTATCTTTAATTGTTTCCGGAATCCCTGCCCCGTGATCCTCTACAATTATTTCAACCCATGCTCGGTCATGAAGCTCTATTTCTGAAGCGCTAAGACACATACTCTTATTTGGATGGTAGTCTGGATAACGCTCATTCAAGGCATCTTGTGCATTTGTGAGCAGATTCATAATGACCTGTTGGATCTGTTGCCCACGGCAATGAATCTTGGAAATATTTTCAGCTATGGTTACTTCTAACTCTATCTGATCATGTCGAATAACCGTTCGAATTAAAGACAATGTCTTAGTAATGATCTCATCAATATCCTCATATTGATATTCGAGCACGCTTTGTCGAGAAAAACTTAATAGATTTTTAACAATCTCTGCCACGCGTTTTGTCTCGTGGACAATCTCTTGAGCATAATCCTTAATACTTGGATCATTTGGCTCGGAATCAAGGATAATTTGACTATAATTGAGAATCCCGTTGATCGGATTGTTAATCTCATGGGCTACGCCACTTGCTAAGGTACCAATTGACTCTAATTTCTGCTGATTTCTGAGATGCGACTCCATCAGCAGTCTACTAGCCTCTCTTCTTCTTCTTTCTGTGACATCAACAAAACTAACGACTATCTTGATCAGGTGCTCATTTTCATCGAGGACCGGAAACCCATTGACCAGCACCCATCTAATCTCTTGAGAACCTATTGGAAATAGTCCTATTTCATAAGACTCAAGGGGCTTCCTCTGAGATAAGATCTGCGAGACTGGGTAGCCTGTTATAGGCAACTGTTCCTCAACCTCGTTGACAAAGTTCCAGAAGTGATCAGATGCTGTTCGGCCAATTATGTTCTCTCGTGTCGTGTTGAAGAATGACAAAGCTAAAGAGTTTGCATAGGAGACTGTGGTATCAGCCTCATGGATAACTAAACCGACCTGTAACTCTTCTAATAGTTGCCTTTGCTCTTCTTCCTTTCTAATCAATAGCTCTTTAATCTTAAGCTGTTCGGTCACATCCTGCATGATACAGTGGGTTTGTTTAATGGTTCCATCGCTGTTATACCCAATACGACCGTAGTTATAAATCTTGAGGATTTTACCGCTCTTTGTTGCCATATCAAATTCTGAAAATACAGTGCCTTTAAGTTTGAACTCTGCGAATTTCTGCTTGATGTATCCGATGAAACTCGGTTGAACAAAATCACCAAACCATTTGCCAATGACCTCATCTTCTTCATATCCAAATAATTCAAGCCAGGCCTTGTTGACTTTAATATAGTGACCATTTGTGTCTAAAGACTGATAAGGCAATGGGGCATCTTCATACAGCAATTTGAAATTATCATTCGATAGAATCAGTTCTCTCTCTGCCATCTTGCGAGCGGTAATATTAACAATTGAAATAATAAAATACGTGACTTGCCCACTTATATCTTTTCGCAAGGCAATTTGAACATCCGCCCAGAGAATTGCACCCGCCTTGGTTATAAAACGCTTATTGTAGTGCTGTGGCTCACTCGTGCCACCCATCAACCGTTCCATCGCTTGACGATCCATCTGCTGGTCATCAGGGTGGGTAATCTCTTCGAAAGGAATCGCTTCTAGCTCTTCTTTTTTATACCCTAACATCCTGCATAGTGTATCATTCACCTGTTGCTCTCCATTAGGTAGTATTAATACCTTTCCAATGAGGGAGTGATTAAAGATATAACGATATTTCTCTTCACTCTCTTTGAGGCGCTCTTCCGACGCTATCAGCTCTTGATTGCGGGAGTTCAAGACGCCATAGATGAGATGGAGGAGCGCCATAAAACTGATTCCCCCAGTCTGAAGCGTCAGCATATTAATCAACCAAGTGGAACGATAATCCGCCATAGCAATACCATCGAACACTCCTGCCATAAGTAACAATGTAATAACAACAAATACAATAATGTTAATAACTACGAATCGCATCAGCTTTGGTGTCTCGAGAATAAGACCTGAAAGAAACAGAATAGCCAGAACGCTAATCATACCTGCACCATCTTTTGCAGTTACAACTAATAATAAAATACTAAATGCGTATAAAACCAAAATAATGATGAAGTTGCGACTTGAGATGCTTATTTTCTTCATTAAAATAACAGTGGCTAAAAAGAAATAGGACATCGCCTCTATTAAGGCAAGTCCTATTTTTCCATCTCTGAAAAATAAAAATGCACCATATAATAATAGAGGCCCGGCGACAAACAAGATGAATAAAGACAATCCAATGAAAAGAGATTCCTTTAATGGGATCGTCTGACTTACCTTTTGATCTGCAGCTGGATCATCCTCAACTAATAATTTTTTAAAACATGAAAAAACGGCAGTTAGAAGTTCTCTCAAACCACCTATTAATGTCTGTCCAGTTGATTGCTTTGGTTTTACCATTAATAGCACTCATCTCTGATGATTTATCGATATGCAAACCCGAGGCAATAGTCAAGTGTATATATTTAGTACTATACAGTAAATCCTCACCCAGTGCAATACAAACCTAGGCTCTAGTCATTAAACCATAGTTAAGAAGCATCTTCTCTATTTGCTTTAAAATCGCTCCTTGTGCCAATTCCAGTGGCATCCGCATACCGCCGACCTCATGCCCCAGCAGATTTAATGCGGTTTTTACTGGAATTGGATTGCTCGTAATAAACAACCCCTTAAAAATTGGATAGATTCTTTCATTAATCCTCAGGGCTTTTTCAGTATCTCCTTTAAGATAGGCCTCGATCATCGACTTCATTTCATTGCCGACCAAATGGGACGCAACGCTGACAACGCCTCGCCCACCAACAGAGAGAATAGGCAAGGTCAATGCATCATCACCAGAAAAAATCATGAAGCGATCATTGGTCATTCTCCTAATCGCGATAATCTGGTCCAAAGAGCCTGAGGCCTCTTTAACAGCCACAATATTTTTAATTTTAGCAAGCTTTGCTACCGTTTCTGGCTCCATATTCTGACCAGTTCGTCCTGGCACATTATAAAGCATAATCGGCAATTTCGTACACTCGCTGACCCTTTTGAAGTGATTGTAAAGCTGCTTCTGAGGTGGTCTATTGTAATAAGGAACTACGAGCATACAAGCATCTACCCCCGCTTCCTCTGCCATCCTGGTCAATTCCATAGTCTTCCAGGTGTCATTACATCCGGTTCCAGCAATAATATGTCCGCGATCTCCAACTTTTTCTTTAATTGCTTTGAATAACATGACTTTCTCTTCTGTTCTCAAACAAGGGGATTCCCCTGTAGTACCAGAAACAATAAGCCCATCTGATCCGTTTTCTAAGAGATAGAGCGCCAATTCTCCTGCTTGATCGTAGTCAACCGCACCACTCGACTTAAATGGTGTCACCATTGCTGTATATAATCGTCCAAATCCCATTATCATTTGCACCGCCTATCTAAATTAAAAATTTTGTGTAACGCTATTGCGGCTTGGGCCATATTCGTTCTCTTGACTAAGCACCAAATGGATGTATGGGAGTCTGAAGTCTGTAGCACTTCGATATTCTCTAAGTACATGGCTTCCATTATTGAAGCCATGACACCAGGCACTCCCGCCATGTTTGCGCCGACTACAGATACTTTGGCGCAGTCTTCTATGATTTTTGGACTCAAACCGATTTTCTCCAATTCAGCTATTGCCAGCCTTGCATCATCTCTTTTGATTGTAAAAGCAATTTTGTTAGGAAAAACATTGATTAAATCAACACTAATTCCAGCATTTTTCATGGTTTCAAAGACCATAAAAGAACTCTTAACACTCACCCCAATATCAATACTAATCTGGTCGATATCCTCCAAACAAGCAATACCTGCTAGGAGCCCATCCCTGATTTCTGCAATTGTATTTTTTTCATAAAGTTGGTCGATGATCAAAGTCCCCTCGCCATCACTGAAGGTCGATTTAACGCGGAGGGGAATGTTTTTCTGCCTGGCAATTTCCACTGCGCGTGGGTGAATAACCTTAGCTCCGTTGTGTGCCAGTTGGCAGATTTCATTATACGATATCGTCTTTAAAGTGCCAGCATTTTCAACGATTCGTGGATCCGCCGTCTTAATCCCCTCGACATCCGTGTAAATCTCCACTTCTACCGCATCGAGCGCAACCCCCAATGCCGCAGCCGTTGTATCACTGCCCCCTCTGCCTAGAGTCGTCAGTTCACCATCTTCAGTGACGCCCTGAAATCCTGTCACAATCACGATTTTACCTTTGGCGAGATTTCTGATAATTTTCTCAGGGTTAATTTTGAGAATTCGGGCATCTGTGTAGTTATCATCCGTGATAATCCCCGCTTGTGACCCTGTTAGAACAATACTGTCATACCCCAACGATTCAAACACCTGAAATAGAAATACAGCCGAGATCATCTCACCGCAATTCAACAATATATCTTTCTCACGAGGATTAATATTTTTTGATTCCAATGAATCTAATAATGTATCCGTCGCATAAGGAGCCCCGCTTCTCCCGATTGCTGACACCACCACCACACAGGAATAGCCACGCTCATTCGCCTGAATCACTTTATGAGCAGCTTTTTTTCGCTTCTCAGAATCTGCCAGGGAGGTCCCTCCAAATTTCTGAACGATAATTGACAAGTCAATCACTCCATCTAATATTATTTGTCTTCATGCCTGTACTAAGTTAGCAACATGCCATACTTCGGAAAGTAGTGGATTGTTCATTGGGTTTTCGCTATATCGTTACATCGCTTACTGTTCCGACGAGAACCTTCACCACATCTCGCAAACAGGTCTACTCATCACTGCTTTTCTTTGCGTTTGCTGTGAGATCAGTAGCGTTAACCCCGTAAGAGATTACATCACGTCCAAATTGAGAACGGATAGCATCAACTAAATGTTCAACTTTCTCCAGCTTCTCTCTTTCTGCGTGTTCGCGCTGATCAAACAAATTGAGCTGTTCATAACTTGAATCTTTTACCAGGTTTGAGCCAGTAATCGTCAGCATCCGTATGGGTTCCTCTAAATTCCATGATTCTTTCATAATCTCAGTGGCGATCTTCATAATCTCCGTTGTTAAATGAGTCGCTTTTAATAGCTTCTTTTGTCTTGTAATTGTTTTAAAATCTGGGTCACGGATCGTGACCTGGATGGTGCTACATTTTAAACCTTTTTCACGTAGTCGCTCCCCAACACTTTTCGCGAGCGGCTGCAAACCCGCTTTAATATCTCTCATCCCCACTAGATTGCGCTTGAATGTTAAGCCTTTACCCACAGATTTCACTTCGCGCTGATCATGGATATGGTGGACTGGACTGGTGTCCAATCCTTGCGCATTGTGATGAATCATCGCTCCAAATTTACCCAAAGCATTCACAAGCAATGCTTGGTTGGCTTCCGCAAGCTGACCAATGGTCCTGATTCCTAATTTCTCTAGAGTAGCCGTTGCTACTTTGCCAACATAGAGCAGCTCTGAGACCGGCAATGGATAGACGATTTCTTGAAAGTTTTCTTTACTGATGACCGTCGTTGCATCCGGTTTTTGATAGTCGCTCCCTAATTTTGCAAACACTTTATTGAAGGAAACGCCCACTGAAACCGTAAGTCCAACTTCCCTTTTCACATCCAAGCGAATTTGATCTGCGATTTCCTTGCCACTACCAAATAATCGCTGGCTTCCCGTCACATCCAGCCAAGCCTCATCAATACCAAATGACTCCACTAAATCGGTGTATCGTGTATAGATCTCAAAAACAATTTTTGAGTACTTCGCATACCAATCGTGATGGGGAGGAACCATGACCAAATCAGGACACTTTTTCTGTGCCTGCCATACCGTTTCTGCCGTTATGACACCAAAACGCTTGGCCAGTTGATTCTTAGCTAGGATAATACCCCGTCGATTCTCCACATCCCCACAGACGGCCATAGGGACATCCTTCAGCTCTGGCCTAAAAAGACACTCAACAGATGCATAGAAATTATTTAAATCGCAATGGAGTATTGTTCGTTCCACCTGTTAAGCCTCCTACCCTTTTTATTACAATTAAGTTCTTAATCACTGCTTACCGCTATATCTGTTACTACTATCATACCATATCGACTCGATATCTAGAATGTTTACCATTAATTTTTGCATGGATCACCAACCGATACGCACAAAACTAACCCAGTTCCACTGATTTAGCTGGCACATATTTAATTATTCTTCTTATAATTCCACTGTCGTATTTAGCATAATGATAAAGAGTCACTCATCTCTTTTAGCTTCATTTTAAGGATCATATGCGGAGCTTTCTAGTGTTATTCTATGATGCAAAATGTTATAATATAGAAACATGAATAGGAATAAGATTCGGCTGGACCATACAACCCATCATGATGAAATGGAGACTAAACATGAAAAAGATGTTTCGATTTTTTTCAGTCGTGCTGTTTCTTACCTTGACTATAGTCTTGTGCTGTCCCTACCTTTCTGCAGGGGCTACAGGTGCTGAATCGGGGTCAGGCGTAATCGAAATCCCTGCTGAAGGGATTCGCCTAGAGTATTCAGTTCTTGGTGGCAACATCACTCTTGCGACCAACGATGGCTGGCAATCCCAGTATTTTATCGAAGGCACGGTACGCCCTGGTGAGACCCTCAGCATTGCCATCTCTGGCAATGGCACAACCTTACACAAAACGAACCCCGCCAACGATGACTTAGAGGCAACGATGAGTGTCTGGTTCGAAACTGGGAATGGGCAAGAGAACAGCGAAACAGTTACCCTGGCACCTGGTGAAAGCGGATCACTTGCAACTAGTTTGATTGTTCCAGGCGATGTCCAGAGCGTTGAAATCCACGCTATTATTAGTAATGCTTGGATGAATCCAAATGGCGGTGGTAGCCGTTCGCTAATCCTACGCGCCGAGTTTGATGTGGTAACCCCTGAAGAGAACACGACCACTCCCACTGAACCTAACACCAACAATCAAGGGATCTCCAATATAACCACTACTTCTGACACCGATAATCAAGACCTGGCTTTAGTTCGTTTCGCCGACATCTATGGTGAGGTTACGGTTCGACCCAATGGCGAGGATCAAGATGCAGATGTATTTGCCAGCTTAGATACCCCCCTGCATCATAATGACCGCATCACAACTAAGCCGCGCAGTGGTGCTATTCTTTCCTTTAGCGACCTATCTTCTTTTGTCATAAAGGAAGATACCGCGATCGTACTCGATATTGCAAATGAGCGCGAAACGAAGATCAGCCTTATTCTAGGCAATATCTGGGTCAACCTAAATAAAATGGTCGAAAATGGAAGCATGGAAGTAGAGATGTCTCAGGCTGTCGCTGGCATCAAAGGAACCACGATGATTTGCGAGAGCGATGGTCAAACTTCCACACTTAAAGTGATCGAGGGAACCGTCGAATTTACACCCAAGATGGGCAACAAGGTGCTGGTGACCGGTGGGCAAATGATTATGGCTACAGATGCGGGTATTGGCCAGATCGAGGCATTTGATATTAATGCAGAAATGGCTAGTTGGGATGAGAACACTCAGGAGCTAACCGCTCAGATATTAACGGAAACCAAAGACGATTTCCCAATAGCGATCATCGTGGCTGCTATTCTGTTTCTGATAGCTGGACTCGTGTTCATCATCGCCATGCGTAGTAGAAGTAGAAACAAAAAATCGAAAAAATCTGCGGCTCAAAGCACCCCAGTAGCCAGACAAAAATCGACTCAAGCTGCCCCGACTATTCATTCGAAAGGGACTGCCCGCTTCTGCAATGGTTGTGGCAACCCCATAGAAACAGGAGTAAATTTCTGCCCTAAATGCGGTAAGAAAATCAACTAGCGGGTATTCACCAAACTAAAAATTGATGACAAAAAAAAGAGCAAGGGACTAAGTCTCCTTGCTCTTAAAACTTATCTATTTGGTTCTCTGATCTGAGTTTCAACGCATCTTCATACCCAGAGTTACCAAGCTAAATGCCTGTTATTCGCTACCGTATCGGAACGGCTATTTGTAAAATAATTGCCAGCCACTTTATGCTTCAACGGTTAAACCATAATCCATAAGCGTATTTTTGATTTTTGCTAATACCTCACCCTCTGCCAACTGCATCGGCATCCGCATGGCTCCGACCTCATGACCTAAGAGATTCAGTGCCGTTTTCACAGGAATGGGGCTAGACGTGATGAACATCCCTTTATAAATTGGGTAAAGACTTGCATTTATTCGAGCTGCTCCAGCAAAATCTCCGTTTAAGAAAGAGCGAATCATTGTCTGCATTTCATTACCAACCACATGTGAAGAAACACTGATTACACCTTGAGCGCCAATCGCAAGCATGGGGAGTGTTAATCCATCATCGCCGCTATAGACCATAAAATCATCATCCGTTAGGCTCATGATTTCCATAACCTGATCAATTGAGCCTGCTGCCTCTTTCACTGCCACGATATTAGGAAGCTTTGACAGTTTGGCAGTCGTTTGTGCTTCAATATTCGAACTCGTTCTGCCCGGCACATTGTACACAATAATCGGCAAGGCTGTGCTCTCGCTGATCATCTTAAAATGGTCGTAAAGGGCTGCTTGTGTCGGCTTATTGTAAGCGGGTGAAACCACCATACAAGCGTCTACCCCTGCATCCTCTGCCTGTTTTGTCAATGCGATGGTTGCTCGGGTGTCACTACTACCTGTTCCGGCGATGACGTGACCTTTATCTCCGACCATCGCTTTAACTGTCTTGAACAGTTGCACCTTTTCTTCAATGCTCAAAGTGGGTGATTCACCTGTTGTTCCCGAGACAATAACACCGTCCGATCCATTATTGATGAGATACAAAGCAAGTTCACCAGCTTTGATATAGTCAACCTCTAAGTTTTCATTAAATGGGGTTACCATTGCCGTATAAATTCGACCAAATTTCATTTTAATCACCTTACCTATCTAAATTAAAAATCTTATGTAACGCATTTACTGCTTTTTTCATATTATCTCGCTTGACTAAACACCAGACAGTTGTATGAGAATCGGATGTTTGCAAGACATCAATCCCTTCCCCGTACATTACCCCCATAATCAGCGCCATTGTTCCAGGCACCCCCGTCATATTCGTCCCGACAATGGATACCATCGCACAGTCTTCAATGACTTGAGGCGTCATGCCGATGCCCTCAATCTCTTTAATAGCACGCAAGGTTAACCCACTTTTAATCGTAAAGGCTATTTTCTCTGGAGAAACATTGATAAAATCCACACTGATATCCGCTTCTTTCATCGTTTCAAAAACCGCATAGGAGTTTTTCAAATTCCCATGTACCGCAACGCTAATTTGAGCAATTCCATCTTGGCAGGCAATCCCCGCTAACAGGCCCCCCTTTATCTCCGCCACCTTCGTTTTCTCGTAGAGTTGGTTGGTGATTAAAGTACCTTCATGATCACTGAATGTGGATCGTATTCTAAGCGGAATATTCTTCTGCATGGCAATCTCTACGGCCCGTGGATGAATCACCTTCGCCCCGTGATG
>CAZVAO010000047.1:0-17583 GCA_964625175.1 uncultured Clostridiaceae bacterium | reverse complement strand
TTTTTATTTGGTGCGAGTGGAGGGACTCGAACCCACACACCTTGCGGCACTAGATCCTAAGTCTAGCGTGTCTGCCAATTTCACCACACTCGCCTATTTTGGCTGGGGCTATAGGATTTGAACCTATGAATGCCGGAGTCAAAGTCCGGTGCCTTACCCCTTGGCTAAGCCCCAATACATCTGGTGGAGAGAGTTGGATTCGAACCAACGTAAGCGTCGCTAACGGATTTACAGTCCGCCCCCTTTAGCCACTCGGGCATCTCTCCATGTTACACATTATTCAGGTGTTAATACGAATGACGGGCTAGATCTATAAGTCTATCCCCGTCGTTTGTGGTCCACCGCAATATTGTTTTGGAGCCAGTGATGGGACTCAAACCCGCAACCTGCCGATTACAAGTCGGCTGCTCTATCAATTGAGCTACACTGGCATGTATTAATATTATGGTGGGCCCACCTGGATTCGAACCAGGAACCGTTCGGTTATGAGCCGAATGCTCTACCCTTGAGCTATAGGCCCCTTTTTGGTGACCCCAGCGGGATTCGAACCCGCGTCTACAGCGTGAAAGGCTGTTGTGTTAACCGCTTCACTATGGGGCCAATAAAAAAGCTGGAAATGGTCGGGGCACTAGGATTTGAACCTAGGGCCTCCTGCTCCCAAGGCAGGCGCGCTACCAAACTGCGCTATACCCCGTTGCCAGCCATATGATTATATAATACAAAAAAGCATAGGTCAACACTTTATTACGACAAATTTAGATATTTATTAAACTCGAATCCCTTAAAAAACAAAGAGTAGCACGTTCGCTACTCTTTGTTATATTTTTGCAAGCTTAATTATTTTGCATAATCAACAGCGCGGGTTTCACGAATCACGGTTACTTTAATCTGCCCTGGATATTCGAGCCCTTCTTCAATGCGCTTCGCAACATCACGTGCGATTAAGACCGACTGATTATCATTAATGACATTTGGTTTTACCATAATCCTGATTTCGCGGCCAGCCTGAATAGCGAAGCATTTCTCAACACCTTCGATTGAAGTTGCAATCTCTTCCAGACGCTGTAATCGCTTAATATAGTTCTCGAGGGATTCGCGACGAGCCCCAGGACGCGCAGCTGAAATAGCATCAGCGGCTTGAACAATCACATCTTCTAGCGTCGTCAATTCGATATCGCCATGATGTGATGCTGCAGCATGAATAACCTTCTTAGGTTCCCCATACTTCTTCAATACATCTGCACCGATTGCGGCATGAGTTCCTTCCACTTCATGATCCATAGCTTTACCAATATCATGCATCAAACCGGCACGTTTTGCCATGCGAATATCAGTCTGAAGCTCTGAAGCAATAAGGCCTGAAAGGTGTGCAACCTCCAAAGAATGCTTTAATACATTCTGGCCATAACTTGTTCTGAAGTGTAGACGACCTAATAGACGAACAAGTTCTGGGTGAATACCATGGATACCCGCATCAAATACGGCTTTCTCCCCTTCTTCGCGAATCAAGCTTGCGACATCTCTTTTCGCCTTCTCGACCATTTCTTCAATACGGGCGGGATGAATTCGTCCATCCGAGACCAGACGCTCTAACGACAAACGCGCAATCTCCCGGCGAACGGGATCAAAACCAGAGAGAACGACAGCTTCCGGTGTATCATCGATGATTAAATCGATGCCGGTCAATGTCTCAAAAGTGCGAATATTGCGACCTTCTCGTCCAATAATACGACCTTTCATTTCATCATTTGGCAATTCTACAACAGAGACCGTTGTCTCAGCAACGTGATCCGCTGCACAGCGCTGAATCGCAGTTGTGATAATTTCTCTTGCTCGTTTATCTGCTTCCTGCTTGGCCTGTTCTTCACTTTCTCTAATGAAAATTGCAGATTCATGTCGCACTTCTGTTTTAACTTTATCCAGTAACATATCGCGCGCTTCGTTAGTAGACATCTGTGCGACACGCTCTAACTCTGCTAATTTTTGATCATGCAATGCATTCGCTTCATTGAGTGCAAGGTTGATCTGTTCATTCTTTTTAATCAATTGTTCTTCGCGTTTCTCTAAAGAATTCGCTTTTTTCTCGTGTGATTCTTCTCTCTGAATTAATCTATTCTCTAATCTTAGAATCTCAGCTCTACGACTTTTTACTTCGTTTTCAAAATCATTGCGCAGTTTGTGAGTTTCTTCCTTAGCATTCAATCGAGCTTCCCGCATTAAAGAGTCCGATTCGCGAAGCGCTTCTTCCATTATCCGACTAGCAGCATTTTCCGCAGTTGCAATTCGAGCTTCTGCAATATATTTTCGGATTAAAAACCCAAGTATTATACCGATCAGCCCTGCAGCGGCTATAATCATCCATCGATCCATTATTTTGTCCTTTCTATGATAAACACTAGTGTGTAGAGCTGTTTAATGCCTGATAAATAATATGGGTCGGAAAACCGCGTCTAACGAGAAAACGGTAAATCTGCTCTCGGGAAGCGCTTGGTTTTCGTTTATTGTAATCGGCAGCAGCTGCTTCACAATAATGTAAAATACGTTCATCGTCAAAATCTTGAAGTTTATCAGCGACAATATCGCTTTCATAGCCCATTTTATACAAACTATTTTGTACTTTATAGGGACCCCAGTGACGATGTTCAAAACGAGTATGCACCAAATTTTTAACCGTGCGCACCTCGTTTATATAGTTGTGTTCTTCTAAATAAGCAATTACGTCATCAATTACAGTAATTGGATAATCACGTTTCTGTAGTTTTTGTTTAATACGTAATTTTGAATAATCTTGCCGAGAAAGTAGGCGAAACGTATATTCCAATGCCTTTACAAACTCACTCCTTGCTGTCATTTTACGATTCAGTATTGGGAATTAGAGGCAAGTTATGGTGCTCACGAATTTGATTCTCTAAAATTCGAGCCACCTCAGGATTCTCTTTGAGCGCTTTCTTCGCATTTTCACGACCCTGCCCAAGCCGCTCATCTTGATA
Organism: uncultured Clostridiaceae bacterium; assembly: GCA_964625175.1. Taxonomy (GTDB): domain Bacteria; phylum Bacillota; class UBA994; order PWPR01; family PWPR01; genus CAZVAO01. The sequence goes on along the minus strand of CAZVAO010000047.1, from coordinate 14,593 downwards.
AGAATACCAAGAGCCAGATTTTTGAACAAAACCCAACGCAACTGCATTATCTAACACACTCCCAATGAGAGATATTCCCTCACCATATATGATATCAAATTCAGCCACCTTGAAGGGCGGGGCTACTTTGTTCTTTACTATTTTAATGCGAGTGCGGTTGCCGATTGCATCCGTGCCATCCTTAATTTGCGAAGCTCGTCGGACTTCAAGTCGAACGGATGAGTAAAATTTTAGAGCTCGCCCACCTGTTGTCGTTTCAGGATTGCCGAACATAACACCAATTTTCTCACGTATTTGATTGATGAAAATAACGGCCGTTTTAGAGCGGTTAATCACACCCGCTAATTTACGCATCGCCTGAGACATCAGTCTGGCATGTAAACCCATATGGGAATCACCCATTTCACCTTCCAATTCAGCACGAGGAACTAAAGCGGCGACCGAATCGATGACAATCATATCTACGGCATTACTGCGCACCAATGATTCTACAATTTCCAAAGCCTGTTCGCCAGAATCGGGTTGTGCAACTAAGAGATTTTCAATATCCACACCTAGGTTACCCGCATACTGGGGATCAAGCGCATGTTCTGCATCGATAAAAGCCACCATGCCGCCTGCTCTTTGAGCACTAGCTAACATGTGTAAGGATACGGTTGTTTTACCAGATGATTCTGGTCCATATAATTCGATAATGCGACCACGCGGAACACCACCTACACCTAGGGCAATATCTATATCCAAGCAGCCACTCGATATCACGCTAACATCCATTGATCGTGCATCATCGCCTAAACGCATTATACTTCCTTTACCATGTTGCTTTTCTATTTGACGCAGAGCCATATCTAAAGCTTTTTGTTTCTCCATGTATAATCCTCCATATTTATTTTCCATTTATAAGATAGAATACGATTTGTTCATATTTATACTCACTTCAATATGATAGCAAAGAAAGCCGCCTAAAACAAGCAAACACACCCTTTGAGCAGGATTATCTTTTCATAATTATGGGAATTTATGGATTATCCTGTCTGGCAAGGCTATTTCGGATATTTTGCTCAGCCGAACGATAAGGAGGTTGTAAGTTTTTGGGCAAAGATGGGGTCAATCTTAGTGAAGTAAATCGTTCTCTTAATAGAAAAAACGACCCAAAGAGGTCGTTCAGTCATGAAAGAATCTAAATAACTTCAATCGTGATAATCGATTTAATATTACGCAGGTAATCGGTCACGATCCCTAGATCTGCATCCATCGGAACATGGGTAATTAAAGTCACCGTCATCATTGAAGCATTGCTCTTGAGCTGGATCGAACTGATATCAATATCATATTTCCCTAAGACAATTCCGATATTCCCAATGAGACCTGGATGATTCTGAGCTTCGATAATGAATTGACGCTGCTTGTGTCCTTTGATAATTTTTAATTCGATGTACATCAATATTGACAGGGTTCCTAATACGATCATAGTCGCTACAAAAGCGGCAAAGTAATAGCCGGTTCCTACAGCCATACCGATTCCCGCAATGACCCACAAGCTTGCCGCTGTGGTAAGCCCCCGGATTGTTATTCCGTCACGCATGATGGTACCAGCACCTAAGAATCCGATCCCACTCACAATTTGAGCAGCGACTCGACTCGGATCCGCACCAACAAATCCCTGAATGGAAACAATGGTCATCAGCGTTGAGCCTACACAAACCAGCACATGCGTTCTCAGTCCTGCCGGACGAGCAGATCGTTCGCGTTCCCAGCCAACTACCCCACCAAATACCAATGCTAATAATAATTTAACGACGATATCTAATTGAACGTCCATAAGCTATCGCTGCCTTACTTCATACAAATCACGGCGCATATTTTTGATAATCGGAATTTGATTGCGAATGGTAGCCCCTTCAGCTAAATCAATTTCCTGCCATAATATATCGGGTTTTTCTGATAATTGCTTTAACACAGTCCCCCACGGGTTGACCACAATTGAGTGCCCATAGGCGACATAGCCCCCTTCTACGTCTCTAGCAGGAGAGCATCCAAGCATAAACATCTGACCATCCAGTGCCCTAGCTCGGAACGATAGCTCCCAATGGGCTGGTCCCGTCGTCATATTAAAAGCTGCGGGTATAAACACAGCCTGGGCACCCGCTTCTGAGAGCAATCGAAACCACTCCGCAAAACGAATATCAAAACAAATAGCGACCCCGATCTTACCAAATTCAGTATCGACAATTGTTAAGTCTTCCCCCGCAGTTAGCGTCTCGGATTCCATGAAACGAATTCCATTCTCAACATTAATGTCAAATAAATGCACCTTGCGATGCCTGCCAATCAGTTCCCCTGAGGGATTAAATATATAGCAGGTATTATAAATATCGGCACCATCACGCTCGATAATGGACCCACCAACTAAGTAGATCGCATGCTGACGTGCCGCTTGAGCCAGCATCTGATAGGATCGTCCACCTTGCACTTCGGCATTTTGAACAAAACTAGCATTGTTGTAAAGTCCATTGAAAACCTCAGGCAGACAAACGATTTGTGCTCCACCATCAGCAGCCCGCTGGATATATGCTTTTGCCACACCCAAATTGACCTCAACAGAGGCTTCAACTGGCATTTGGCATAAGGCCACTTTGACTTTCATATTTGTCACTCCTTACAGCTATTTTACAATATTCGTCAGCATTCCTATATTCTCGATTTCACAAGAAACGGTGTCGCCGCACTTGAGGAAACGCTGTGGTTTATAGCCCATGCCTACACCCGATGGGGTTCCCGTTGCAATGATATCTCCCGGTAGTAACGTGAAGCCCTGCGACAATTGTTGAATGATTGTCGGAATATCAAACAGGAGTTTCTTCGTATTTGAATTCTGTCTAACTTCGCCATTGACGATTGAACGCAAATCCAATTCCACAGGCCATTTAATCTGATCTGCTGGTACAATATAGGGACCAATTGCTGTGAAGGTGTCTAGACTCTTCCCACGTAAATACTGCTTATGGATGCGCTGCAAACGACGATCGCTAATGTCATTCATAATTGTATAGCCAAATATATAATCTTGGACTTGAGACTTTGCGATATTCTTACCTTTTTTACCTATAATTACAGCTAATTCAACTTCATAATCGAGCTCAGTAGTAGAGCTGCTGTCAATTTCCCCTTGAGGCCCGATCGTTTCAAGGGCCATTTTGGAAAAGAAGATTGGATATTCAGGAATATTGATCTCATTCCCAAGTCGTGATTGAGATTCGCCAATATGGTCCAGATAATTGAATCCTAGGCAAATAACATTGCGCCGCAGCTGAGGAAATGGAGATAGGAATTGCACATCCTCTTTATCAAAAGAGATTAGATCCGCCGATGAACAAGCCTGAAAACTGGCGATGATTGATGGATATCCAACCTCGATCGCCTGATACATATCCTCAACGTGTTCAAGCGCAGGAATGCCCTTAATTGGATAGATCCGCTCTTCTTCGGGCTGATAAAGACCAACCTGCTGTGTCCCATTAATTGCAAAATAACCAAGCATAAGTTTCATAGTATTCCCCTTTTATGATATGTGCCGCCATAATGTCCAATACAAAGCGATAAACTGCAACATGACGTTTGCTACTATTTTTAGACAGACGAATTGTCTTAATACTATAATAGCACACTAAGACCTTTCCTGAAAAACATATTATCTGTGATTGCGAATATAAAAAAGCGGAACTCAATGAGACCGCTTTGACAGGTAATCGCTGGCTAGTGCATTGCTAAATTAACAGAAACATCGCATTTTTAGCTCGTGCTTCCGTCGAAAAAAACGCTTACAGATTCCTTTTTCTCTATACTATGGATCACTTTCGCAAATAAATGGGCCGTCTGTACAATTTTAATCTTTTGTGAATATACCGCATAAGGATTGTAAATGGTATCGGTTGTGAGAAGCATTTCAATTGGACTGTTCTCTAATTGCTTGACACCAGCTTCACTAAGTAAAAGATGAGAGGTGCAAGCAATAATTCGCTTTGCTCCTTTCTCCACTAATGCTTCTGCCAAATTCATCAAGGTGTTCCCCGAAATACAGAAGTCATCCACCAAAAGAATATTACGGCCAGTAACTTTTCCTATAATCTCGAGAAAATTAGGGTTTTCCGTGTGATCTAATCGCTCTTTGCAGGCAATCGCCATAGGAAGATCCAACCGTTTAGCATATTTTCGGGCATCTTTGATAAACCCACTATCGGGTGATACAACCGTAAAATCTGTCAAATCAAGCGTTGTAAGGTAATCACACAGCATGGGATAGGCGAAAAGATGATCGACAGATCTCTTGAAGAATCCCTGGATCTGTGGCGCATGCAGATCCATTGTCACGATCCGATCTGCACCGGCTAATTCCAAGCATTCTGCACACACTCGCGCCCTTATTGATACCCTAGGTTCATCTTTTTTATCTCCCTTAGCATAGCCAAAGTAGGGCATGATTAAGGTGACTGAGGCAGCACTAGCTCTTTTCAGCGCATCCAACCAGAAGAGAATTTCCACAAACTCATTATTGGGATCGAGCGCTATGGACTGAATTAAATAAACATTTTTCCCACGTACGGTTTCAAGCGCCTGCACATAGGTGTTGCCCTCCGTAAATATTTTAGTGATTCCCGCACTGCGCGTTAAACCTAAGGCTGCGCAGACCGATTCCGTAAAATTCACACTTGATGAACCTGCAATAATGGCAATCGCATTCGGGTCTAATGGGGTCATATCTTCCCTCTCCTTTAATGGCTTTATTCTTGTCATTTGATCCTAATCCATTCGAATAAAATTTCCAGCAGCTAAACGACTTAACGCGAATTCTTAAAATTCTGTTGACGCCAGGCTTCGTAAACAACGATCGCTACAGCATTTGAAAGGTTCAACGAGCGTAGCCCTTCCGTCATCGGTATTGTAATACACTGCTCAGGATATTGTTTCAGCAAAGCTTCAGAGAGGCCTCTGGTTTCACTGCCAAAGAGAATGTAGTCCCCCTCCTGATAGGCAATGTCACTGTAAACTTGATCTGTTTTTGTGGTCGCTAAGAAGAATCGCTTATCAGAGTATTGGGCCATAAAAGCCTCAAGGGAGTCGTGAACGGTGATACTGACCTGATCCCAGTAATCCAAACCCGCACGTTTGACATATTTATTGTCAATTGAAAACCCAAGCGGTTTCACCAAGTGCAGATTGGCATTCACCACGGCACATGTACGCGCAATATTTCCGGTATTGGGGGGTATTTCTGGTTCAACTAAAACAATATTAAACATTTTTACACTCCTAAAAAGCAAACAATTGTTTTGCATATTCTGATGCTTACTGTTATAATTAAAAAAACGGGTAAAGTGGTGATATAGTGAAAGAAGCACTAAGTAAGAGACAGGAACAAATTTATAATTATCTTTGCGAATTCATCCGAGATAATGGCTATCCACCATCAGTTAGAGAGATTTGTGCAGAAGTCGGTTTGAAATCAAGTGCCACTGTGTTTAATCACCTTGTCAAACTCGAAAACAAGAAATACATTCGCCGTGATGCAGCTAAACCGCGTGCCATTGAGATCTTAGACAATAACATGCAGTTAGCCAATTCAGGAATCCGCAATATTCCAATTGTCGGCAGCGTCACTGCTGGTATTCCTATTTTAGCCGAAGAAAATATTGAAGAATACTTCCCCCTGCCAACTACTTTGGTCAAAGATTACGTGGTTTTTATGCTAAGAGTTAAAGGGGACAGTATGATTGATAAGGGCATCAATGACGGTGATTACGTCGTTGTGCGCCAGCAGCAAACCGCCAACAATAGTGAAGTGGTTGTCGCCCTGCTTGAAGATGAAGCAACCGTTAAATCCTTTTATAAAGAGTCAGACCACGTTCGACTTCAACCTGCAAATCCAGCTTACCCACCCATTTTTGCTAAGAATGTTTCGATTTTAGGCAAAGTGATTGCACTCTTCCGTGAGATCTAAATACAATTATTAAAGCATTAATACCTGGCGCTCAATCATATTATTGAGCGCTATTAATATACCCAATTCGACGTGCTCCAGCGTCAGTCCCCCTTGCATATAGGCAACATAGGGCTCAACTAGTGGGGCATCTGCAGAAAGTTCGATCGAAGCACCTTGAACAAATGTACCTGCTGCCATCACAACTTCGTGGCTATAACCGGGTAAATAATCTGGGATGGGCAATGCCATCGAGTCAATCGGTGATCCTTGCTGAATGCCTTGACAGAAAGCCAGCAGTTGTTCGCGCGAATCCATCACAACTGCTTGAATAATATCAAACCGCTCATCTTGAGGTTGTGGATCCACTGTGAAGCCAAGATTCATGAGCATATTCGCTGCGAAAATTGCTCCTTTCAAAGCCTGCCCAACGACATGGGGCGCCATGAAAAGCCCCTGATAAAATCCACGTATGACCTGCGCAGTTCCACCCATATCTTTTCCTAAGCCTGGCGCGACAACATATTCCATCACATCCGCAATCAGTGCTTTACTGCCAACAATATACCCGCCCCAAAGCGCCAAACCTCCACCTGGGTTTTTAATCAAAGACCCCGCCATAATATCAGCCCCTACATCAGTGGGTTCTCGCATCTCAACAAATTCTCCATAACAATTATCTACGTAGATAATAATATCGGATCTCAGCGCTTTAATCGCTTTAAATACAGGCTCCAATTCAGCACAGCTCCACGCACGACGCATCGTGTAGCCGCGGGAGCGCTGAAAGTGAATCATTTTTGTTTCAGGTCGGATTGCGGCTATGATTTGGGATCGATCTAAATCCCCTGATGATGTATTCTCAACGATATCGACTTCAACGCCACGCGCAAATAAAGACTGCTGGGAATGCCCAGTCCAACCCACCACCTTATGCAGTGTGTCATAGGGTTTACCCCCCGCAAAAATTAGATGATCCCCCTGGTGCAGTAAGGCCTGCAAGACTGAGGCAATGGCATGGGTTCCCGATACGAATTGACCCCGAACGACAGCATCTTCAGTATTAAAAATTTGAGCATACATGCCATCTAAGGCATCCCTGCCTAAATCATTGTAGCCGTAGCCTGTAGTCCCATGAAGATGCGCATCCGTTATCCTCATGTCTTGAAAGGCTTTTAAAACTTTGGCTTGATTATAGCGGACAACCGTATCAATTGCCGCAAACTTCGCGTTGCTCTGATGGCGCGCCTGATCTGCCAAAGCGAGTAACCGCTGATCAACTTCCATTAGATTCTGCAATTCACTAAACCCCATTTTGTCCTCCAGTTAATTAATCGCCTTCTGTTTGACAGATTAATCATCTTTTATCGCTTTATTTACTCATGTCATAAAGAGCCGCCTATCGGCATGATGGCACCACCATCACTTAACCAGATATCGCTTAATTGCATCACTTAATATACCACACTGCATCCAAATATTAAAGGCGCTTAGGGTTCTCTTTTCGATGTGAATTATGGCTTCATAATCAACAGAATACAAAATGATCATCACTACCTAGGCATTGACGACCATTTTAGGTGGCAGCATTATATATGATCTTCATCACAATAATTCCGCTCTATTGTTATTCTTGTGATTTTCAATCGGTTGGGGTGCTCTCTTCATGTATTTTAACAATGCGTGCTGGTACGATTGTCGAGATGGCATGCTTGTAAACCATTTGCTGTTTACCTTCAACTTCTAAGAGAATGGTGAAATTATCAAATGATTTGACAAACCCTCGAATTTGATAGCCATTCACTAAGAATATAATCGCTTGGATATTATCCCTGCGGATTTGATTAAGAAACGTATCTTGCAAGTTTGCTCCTGCTTTGCTCATAAAAACATCTCCCTTCATATGCTATTAGAATTCTCTATCTAAGTGGTAAGTCCTGCATGCAACCGCACCATTCTATCAATGATTTCAGTAACGCTTGAGCTTTGGTCAAGGTCAAACCAGATAATCTCTTTATTTTTACGAAACCAGGTCATTTGGCGTTTAGCATACCGTCGCGTTTCACGCTTTAGCACGGTGACCATCTCTCGCTTCGTACTCAAGCCGTTCAGATAATCAACGACCTCTTTATAGCCCAAGGCTTGCCTGGCGATGGGACCCAACAGGCCTTGTTGCCAAAGCGCCTCGACTTCTGCAATTAAACCTTGATTAAACATTTGATCAACTCTTTGGTTGATACGTTGATACAATTCGGGCCGGTTACGATGCAGACCAAATACAATCGGTTTAAAATTAACTTCATGATTATTAGCCTCTAATTCATGCATGACGCGGTCCGACTGCAGTGCGACCTCTATGGCGCGTACAATCCTCTTGGTATCGTTTTGATGAAGCCGAGCTGCAACCTTTGGATCCAGCTTATTCAATTTTTCCAGCAGATAGCCATTCCCGTGTTGCTGCGCCTCTGTCAAAAGCTGTTGACGCAGCCCCTCATTCACCGCCTGCTGCGCAAAGTTATAGCCATAAATCACCGCATTCAAATAAAGTCCAGTTCCACCTACCAACATAGGCTGGTGACCGCGCTCCCAGATCTCCTCCATGGCCCTATAAGCAGCTTGTTGAAATTCTGCGACACTAAATGATCGGCGAGGATCACAAATATCCAGTAAATGATGGGGAATACCCCCCATCTCTTCACGCGCTATTTTTGCTGTTCCTATATTCAAACCCTCATATATTTGCATGGAGTCTGAAGAGATGATCTCCCCCTGCAGTCTTTGGGCTAAAGCAATACTAATTGCAGTTTTCCCGACACCCGTGGGGCCTACGAGAGCTGTTAGAATTCGCACGATACCACCCCTCTAAACTCTTTTAAAGATTCGCTCTAACTCACTAAAAGGCACTTCCCAAATCGTTGGGCGCCCGTGTGGACAAAAGCGCCAGTTTTCCGCCTGCGCTAAATGCTTAATGAGTCCGATAATCTCTGAACGGGTGAGTGACTGATGGATCTTAATCGCTGCTCTACAGGAGATTTCGATGAGCATATTGTCGTACCAGGTGGCAATTTTATTACCCTCACCAAAGACATCCGTAAATATTGACTTGATCTCACTCACCTGTAACTTACCAGTTAAAAACTCTGGAATCCCCCGCACAATCAGGCTGTTGGTGCCAAAGGGCTCCGTGATTAGTCCAAGCTGATTGATCTCAGGTAAATAATCCTTGATCGTATTAAAAATTAAATTCGGGAAAGACAGTGTCAGTGGGATCGCAAAATATTGAATGACCCGATCCGTTTGTTGATTGCGCAATCGGTCAATAATGATGCGCTCATGTGCTGCGTGCTGATCAATGACAACCATACCCTTCTTATTCTGTAGCACAATAAAACTATCATGGATTTGACCTAGCACCATAATTTGCGAGAACGCCTCTTGACTATCTATGTTTTCAAAGGGGCTTTGCGGGGATTGCCCTCCTGAAGGATTCGATGCAGTCGTTAAGGGTGAATCCTCAATTACCTCATCCCAAACCTTTGTTTGGGACTGGAATACGGTCGACTGCTCCCTAATTTCCAGATCCAACCGAGGGATTTCTCGTTTGATATAAAGATCCTTATCGCGTTTTGCAGAGTATTGTGACGATGCTATATACGGCTTCTCAGGAGGCGCGTTTTGCTGCACAGATTGATGATTCGCCAAGGCTTCACGGACGCCGCCATAGACTAAGGCATGGATATCGGCGTTGCGCGTAAAGCGCACTTCCCTTTTAGCAGGGTGGACGTTCACATCAACATCAGAGGCAGGTAGTTTCAAATACAGAAAAGCCACCGGAAATTTGCGATTATTTAGCATTTGGCCATAGGCGGATTCGAGCCCATGACGAATCGTTGTATCTTCTATGATCCGTTTATTGAGGAAGAAAAATTCTTGCTTGCGGTTTGATTTAGCATAATCCGGTTTCGAAACGAGCCCAGTTACCGTATATTCATGATAGTGAAAATCCACAGCAACTAAATTGCGGGCGAGTTCCGCAGAGAAGAGTGCCGTTATGGTGTTGAGTACGCGTCCATCTCCACTCGTATGCGCGATTTCCTTACCATCACGATAATAATGGAATGCCACTTCAGGGTGGGAAAGCGCCACTTGCTGATATAAAGTTGTAATTCGTGCCGCTTCCGCTCTAGAACTACCCATGAATTTTAAACGTGCGGGAACATTTTGGAATAACTCTGTAACCGTAATGATTGTGCCATGAGGCATTCCAACCACCCGCTCTCCCCCATCGCTGCCATGAATTAACGCTAAGGAATACCCTTGCTCCGCTTCCACGGGCCGTGACTTAATCAACAATCGGCTGACCGAGGCAATACTCGGCAAAGCTTCACCCCGAAAGCCCAGCGAGCTGATATTAAACAGATCTGCCTCAGAAGAGATCTTACTGGTTGCATGGCGAATAACCGCCAGACGCAGGTCTTCAGGAGACATCCCGTAGCCGTTGTCGCGTATTTCGATTCTCTCCAAGCCGCCAGCTGTAATGTCAATCTCAACTCGTGTGGCGCCTGCATCGATTGCGTTCTCGACTAATTCTTTGACAATTGATGCTGGGCGCTCTATGACTTCCCCTGCAGCGATTTGATTGATTAAATTATTGGGCAAAACTTTTATACGATTACTCATCTTGGCTCTCTTTCCGCAATTCTTCTTGCCACTTCATAATATAGGTTAGAGCATTAAACGGCGTAATATGTTGCAATTCTACTTCCGCGATTTCCCTAGCAACCCGCTTCTCAATATCTGAAGCATTTTTCTGTCGTACCCTTGGTGGAATCACCGTTGTATTCACAACGGCTTCGTTCTCCATTTTCGTGAGATATTGCTGAGCTCTGGTAATAATTGATTCGGGAATATCGGCTAACTTACAGACATGGATGCCATAGGAGCGATTACTCGGCCCTGCAATAATTTTATGCAGAAAGACAATATCATGGCCATTTTCATATACAGCGACAGAATGATTCGTGAGACCTGGATAAATGTCTGCCAAATCTGTCAACTCATGATAGTGGGTAGCGAAAAGAACTCGGCATTTTAGCTTGTATAAAAACTCAGAAACAGCTCGCGCAATACTCATACCGTCATAGGTAGAGGTTCCTCGGCCAATTTCATCCAAAATGATAAAAGATTGTGCCGTTGCGTGACGGCAAATATTGGCAACCTCCTGCATTTCCACCATAAAGGTACTATGCCCTGAGAAGATATCGTCTGAGGCCCCGACGCGCGTGAAGAGGCGATCAACCACACCGATTGTTGCCTGTTTTGCGGGCACATAAGAGCCAATTTGGGCCATCAGAATCACCAAAGCAATCTGTCGCATATAAGTACTCTTCCCCGACATATTAGGCCCTGTAATCAGCTGAAAGAAATCCTCTGCATGGAGCTGAATATCATTCGGCACAAAAGTGCCACGTGCAAATACCTGTTCAATCACAGGATGCCGACTTTCTACGATAGACAATGTTTTACTGTCATTCACTTCAGGACGATTATAACTGTTCTTCTGGGCCAGATATGCAAATGCGGTAAGAGCATCAATTCGGGCGACGCGATCCGCTACAGTCTGCAATAAATAAACTTGTCCCAGAATAGTCGTAATCACGCTCTGGAAAACCTCAAGTTCTAACTTCTTCAGTTTCTCATCAGCAAGTAGAATATCTTCTTCCTTCTGTTTTAACTCAGGCGTTACATAACGCTCAGAATTAGAAAGCGTTTGTTTGCGGATATAATAGTCTGGCGCTAAATCGATATTGCTTTTCGTAATCTCCAGATAGTAACCAAACACCTTATTGAAGCCAATTTTCAGATTCTTTATACCCGTTTTCTGGCGCTCACTCGCCTCTAGGGCAGCAATCCAAGATTGGCCGTTGCGTTGCAAGTCTCTCAAATGGTCAATTTCTGCATGATAATGATCGGCAATCATCCCACCATCCCGTAAAGAGTTCGGTGGATCTAAGGCAATAGCACAATCCACTTCTTGAATAAATTGCATTAAATGCGCAGCCTCAGGATCTAGTGCGGTTAATAAGGACGACTCACAAACAACTAAAACACTGTGTAAATGTAGTGTTTCCTTCAGGGAATTAATCAGCTCACGTACATCTTTCGCATTCGCACTACCGACTGCAATTTTGCCAATAAGACGCTCGATATCGCCAATACCAGCAAGGACCTGACGTGTTATTGCTAGTTGGGGGGCATCGACTATTAATTCTTCGACAGCTTGTTGACGTTGCTGAATCTGCTCAATACTCAGTAATGGTTTGAGAATCCAATTCCGAATCATCCGACTTCCCAAGGGGGTCACGGCCTCGTCAAGAAGCCAGAAAAGCGAACCCCGTTTGCGGTTATCTCGCATCGTTTCTGTAAGTTCTAGGTTGCGTTTAGTGATGGCATCAATGCGCATGTAGGCAGAGGTATTCAGGGGTTGCAAAAGGGTAATTCGACCCAATAATCCAGCCTGCGTGTTTTTGAGATACTGCAAAAGCGTTCCAGCAGCCGTGCGCCCGAGTGAGTAAAATGGAATGGCAGTCGCATCAATATGGCGATAGTCATTCGCTGTCCACTCGGCAACCTCAACAATGCTATAGGGCAGGTCCTGATTCTCAATCAATGATTGCAGGGCTTTGAAATCAGTCAAGGGTTGATTCGTCAGAATTTCCCGTGGATTTTGACGCTGGAATTCATCAATAAGTTGCTCTTCAATATTCTCTCCATGGAGTTCACTGCAGCTGAAATAACCCGTGGACACGTCCACGACACTTAAACCGACCATCTGATCCGTCAAATGAATGGAGAATAAATAGTTATTTTGATCCGCATCAAGAAAGCTCAAATTTGTCATTGTCCCAGGGGTAATGACCCTTACCACATCGCGCTTAACTAATCCTTTCGACAATGCAACATCTTCTACTTGTTCGCAAATGGCCACCTTCTGACCAACGGCCAATAGCTTTTGAATATAGTTATCGGCAGAGTGGAATGGCACGCCACACATGGGCACTTTTGTCCCCTTGCCACCATCTCGAGCAGTTAACACAATCCCAAGGGTTTCAGCAGCATAACGAGCATCATCGAAAAACATCTCATAGAAATCGCCTAATCGAAAAAAGAGGATGCAGTCTTGGTAATTTTGTTTAATGTTTAAATATTGTCGCAACATGGGTGTATAATTTGTCATCACTGCCTCCTTCTACATCTCAACAGGCTTACCCCATAAGACAAAAGATGTCGCTCTATAAATCTCTAATTCAACAAGTTGACCGATTTGATAATCACCACGGAAGTGAACAAGCTTATTGTGATCTGTACGTCCACTAAACACCTCTGAATCTTTTTTGCTGACGCCATCGACCATCACTTGATAAGTCTTGCCAACACAGCGCAAATTGCTATCGCGCATTAAATCTTGTACTACTGCAATTAATTCGTGAAGTCGACGTTTCTTTACATCCTCAGGCACTTGATTTTCATATTCAGCCGCGGGTGTGCCCGGTCTTGGGGAATAAGCAAAGGTATAGGCTGCATCAAATTTTACCTGTTTCACCACGTCAAGTGTATGGGCAAAGTCTTCTTCGGTCTCCCCTGGAAAACCCACAATGATGTCCGTCGTAATCGTGCAATCAGGAACTTTCGAACGTACCCGGTTGGCCAAAGCTAAATAACTCTCTTTTGTATAGTGGCGGTTCATGGCCTTGAGAACTTTTGAGCTCCCGGATTGCATAGGCAAATGAATATGGTTGCAAATATTGTCGTGCTGAGCAACGATGTCAATGAGTTCGTCGCTCATATCCTTAGGATGTGATGTCATGAAACGAATCCTTTTTAACCCCTCAAGATCCGCTAAAGCGATCATTAGCTCTTCAAATCGAACAGGTTCAGTCAAATCCTTACCATAAGAGTTCACATTCTGCCCCAATAAAGTAATCTCAACGTAGCCCCGTTCAACCAAGTTGACTACTTCTTGAACGATATCGTCTTTAAGGCGGCTACGCTCGCGGCCCCTCACATAGGGTACAATACAATAGGTGCAAAAATTATTGCATCCATATGTAATATTAACGTTAGCCTTGTAGGATGAATGATGCATTTTGGGCAAGTTTTCAACAACAATCCCATCGATATTCTTGATATTAAAAACTCGACTATTTCGTTGCACAACATCATCAAGCATATCCGCAAACTCATGCAGATTATGCGTGCCAAAGATAAGATTCAATAATGGAAACTTTGTCCGAAGTTTTTTTGCTATAGGCATCTGTTGCGTCATACAACCCCCGACACCAATAATTAGATCTGGTTTCTGCTTTTTAATTTGCATCAATTGTCCAAGTTTACCATAGATCCGTTCTTCTGCATGATCTCTAATTGCACAGGTTATTAATAAGATGAGATCGGCATCATGGACGTCTTCACAAGGTTGATAGCCGCGTTCAGTAAGAATGCCAGCAATTGTTTCGCTGTCTGCTTCATTCATCTGACAGCCGTAAGTAATAATATGGTAGTTTAATATTTTCAAGTTTATGTCCCTTCTAAGCATCAACATCTAATGGTTGAAAT
>CAZVAO010000046.1:8063-17919 GCA_964625175.1 uncultured Clostridiaceae bacterium | reverse complement strand
ACGAAAATAGCTGCACAGATAATCAATACGGGGATCGCTGTACTCATCATTCCAACTGAAAGACCCGTAATTAGATTCGTTGCAGGACCCGTTTGAGAAGCAGCCGCAATGGATTGAACAGGCTTATGATTTGTGCCTGTATAGTATTCTGTGACTTGACCAATCGCAATACCCGCCACTAAACCAGCCACGATTGCCCAAAAAACAGTTATATCATTAACCGTGTTCATCACTGCAAAGTAGCCACCAACAAGTGTAATCGCTCCTGCAATATAGACGCTATTATGTAAAGCAGCCGCAATTTTACTATCGTCATTTGTTTTAACAAAACGGCTACCTATGATACTGGCAGCAATACCAATTGTGGCAATGAGCATGGGCAAATAAATACCTTGCAGCCCAAATGCTGCTGAGCCAATAGCTATGGCAGCAATCAAAGAGCCTACATAGGACTCAAATAAGTCAGCACCCATACCAGCAACATCACCGACGTTATCGCCCACATTGTCTGCGATTACTGCAGGGTTACGAGGATCATCTTCGGGGATTCCTGCTTCAACTTTGCCAACTAAGTCAGCTCCAACATCCGCAGCCTTCGTATATATACCGCCACCAACGCGCGCAAACAGCGCGATTGAACTGGCCCCTAAAGCGAATCCGTTCACGATTACAGGATCACGATAAATATAGTAGAGGACGCCGAGACCCAAAAGTCCTAGACCAACGACAGACATACCCATAACTGTGCCGCCAGTAAAGGCAACGTTTAAGGCTGGGTTCAGTCCCTCGCGAGCGGCGCTCGCAGTGCGTACATTTGCGCGAGTTGCAACATTCATACCAATATAGCCCGCAACAACAGAACAAAGTGCGCCTACCAAGAAAGACAAACCTGTGCTGAGACCAATCTGCCAGGCTAAAACGACAAAAACAACAGCGACGAAAACACTTAATGTTCGATATTCGCGCTTGAGAAATGCCATTGACCCGTCTTGGATGGCCGCAGCGATTTCTTGCATACGCGCATTACCCGCGTCGCGCTTATTAACAGATGAAGACAGCATTAGTGCGAATCCAAGGGCAACGGCACCAATAAGGGGCGCTAGCCAGAGAACAAGACTCATATCCATTTTTGTTCCTCCTGAGTAAATCTTTACATAATAAATGCCCCGACCCATTGGGTAGAGGCATGGACGCCTACTGTAATACGGTCAGCATTAATGTGCTAAGCATGAAACAAACGGCAGAAGCAGTTGTAATTCTGGAGAATAATTTATCGAGCTTCTCACCTTGGCCAAAGAATTGTTCAGCACCACCAGTAATGGCCCCTAAGCCGGCACTACTACCCGATTGCAATAGAATACTAGCAATTAAACCTGTTGCAGAGACTATTAATAGTACAGTGAATGCGATTGTCATAAACCCACCTCCTCGTTTGTTTACAGATAAACATTTTATCACATCATACTTGATAAAACAATATTATTTGAGATTAAGGTTGTAAAATGTTTTTATACCCGGGTAAACCGCAGCTTCCCCTAGGTAATCCTCAATACGCATCAGCTGGTTATACTTTGCAACGCGATCTGTGCGTGATGGTGCTCCTGTTTTAATTTGGCCGACTCCAGTTGCTACAGCTAAATCAGCAATCGTCGTATCTTCCGTCTCACCAGATCGATGGGAGATGACACAGGTATAGCCGGCGCGCTCCGCCATCTGGATAGCAGCCAGTGTCTCTGTTAGCGTGCCAATCTGATTCACTTTAATCAAAATTGAATTAGCAACACCCATTTTAATGCCCTTAGCTAAACGCTCTGTGTTCGTCACAAAAACATCGTCACCAACGATTTGGATTTGGGATCCCAGAGCCTCAGTCATAAGCTGCCAGCCTGTCCAATCCTCTTCAGACATGCCGTCTTCAATTGAGATAATCGGATATTTTGCCACAATGCCTTGATAATATTCAACCAGCTCTTGAGCCGTCAGTTTGCGGCCCTCTCCATTAAAGTGATACAACTTGGCTTCCTCATCATAAATCTCCGTTGCAGCGACGTCCAGTGCTAACATCACCTGTTCACCTGCCACATAGCCTGCCTGTGCGATTGCTTCCATGATTACTTGCAAGGCTGCCTCATTAGAAGATAAATTCGGTGCAAAGCCACCCTCATCACCAACTGAAGTATTAAGCCCCTTGCTCTTCAGCACTTTCTTAAGATTATGGAAAATCTCAGCACCCATTCGTACGGCTTCTCTAATGCTCTCTGCCCCCACTGGCATAACCATAAACTCTTGGATATCTACATTATTATCAGCATGTTTGCCACCATTAAGGATATTCATCATTGGAACTGGCAGAACGCGGGCTTGAACCCCCCCGATGTAACGGTAAAGTGGTAAATTAAGCGTTTCGCTAACCGCTCGGGCCGCTGCCATTGAAACTCCCAAGATTGCATTAGCCCCTAAATTTGCTTTATTCGGTGTGCCATCTAAATCAATCAAGAGTTGATCAATCCCCGCTTGATCCGTCGCATCGCACCCAATCAATTTTGGAGCAATGATACTATTGACATTATCTACAGCCTGCTCTACACCTTTGCCCAAGAAGCGGTCCATATCGCCATCACGCAGTTCAACGGCCTCGAAAGCACCCGTTGAGGCTCCAGAAGGTACAATGGCTCGACCAATCGCACCACTTTCAAGAATAAGCTCGACTTCAATTGTCGGATTGCCACGGGAATCTAAAACTTCACGGGCATAAATATCATATATAGTTGTCATTTCATTACCTCTTTCGCTTATTAATTAACGACCTGCCGGTCATGGCTTCTGGTTGAGGAATCCCCATTAGGTCTAACAGAGTAGGCGCAATATCCGCTAACCGCCCCCCCTTATGGAGAGAAGCTACATCAGAATCAACAATGATGCAAGGAACTTCATTCAGTGTATGGGCTGTGTATGGTTTCTCTGGTGTACCCATCTGCTCAGCATTGCCATGGTCAGCAGTAATCACTATAGCGTACTCATTTAAATCTAATGTGTTGACGATTTCCCCAACACAACGATCTACCGTTTCAACCGCTTTGATTGCAGCAGTCATAATCCCAGTATGGCCCACCATGTCACAATTTGCAAAATTGACGACCGTTAATGCTGGCTTATCACAGGCAAGCTTGTCCAATAAACGCGCTGTTACTTCCGTTGCGCTCATCTCAGGCTGCAAGTCATAAGTCGCGATTTGTGGCGATGGAACGAGGATTCGGTCTTCGCCAGGCCAACTCACTTCGCGGCCTCCGTTGAAGAAGAACGTCACATGCGCATACTTCTCAGTCTCAGCAGCCCGAACTTGCTTCAATCCAGCCTTGCTAATGACTTCACCCAATGTGTCGTGAATCGGTTGCGGGGGGAAAACCACCGGCATCTGCAAGGCCGCGTCGTATTGGGCCATCCCAATGACTGTAACCCCTTGTTCTAAAAGTTTGGCACTCAATTGGCGGGCCCGATCGGCCCGAAAGTTAATATAGATTACCGTTTCGCCAGGTGCCATCATGGCCACCGGTCTATTCTGAGCCTTAATGACCGTCGGCAAAACAAATTCATCATTGATTGCTTTTGCATAGGAAGCATCAAGCGCTTCTAACCCTGAATTTGCCTCAACACCCTGACCCCGCATTAAAGCCTGAACAGCTAAATCCGTGCGCGCCCAACGCTGATCACGATCCATCGCATAGAAGCGTCCACTGACCGTCGCTAAATGTGCAAAAGGATATTCTGCACACCACTGCTCCACTTGCCCAATATACTGCTTAGCACTTTGCGGTGGAACATCCCGACCATCTAAAAAAGCGTGAATCGCGACTGGAACAGGCCCCTGTCGCTTCACTAATTCGAGCAAGGCCTTAATCTCTATAATATGGCTATGCACCCCACCATCGGAAACTAAACCCATGATATGCAGGGTCTCAGAATTCACACGGGCTTTCTGTACCGCGTTAATCAGAACAGGTTCGGTATAGAAGCTCTCGTCAGCTATGCTCTGCATAATTCGTGGAAGCATCTGCCAGATAATTCTGCCCGCGCCAATATTGAGGTGCCCGACATTGCTGTCACCCATTTGGCCAGCCATTAATCCAACATCAACACCTGAGGTCTTTAACGTTGTTGTTGGGTAGGTTACCATCAAGTCGTCTAAATTCGGTGTATTGGCCTGGGCGATTGCCGAAACGGCCGGGTCTTGCGTCATACCAAACCCGTCCATAATGACCAATAGCGCTTTCTTACTCATGATAGTTAACAATAGCGCTGAAGGCCTCACTCGTAAGACTCGCTCCACCCACCAAAGCTCCATCAATATTTTCTTCTGCCATTAACGTAACAATATTATTTGGCTTAACGCTACCACCGTAGAGGATCCGAGTGCTCAGCGCCAAATTACTACCGTACAATTCGCCCAGCACGCTGCGCAAATAGCAACAACCATTCTCGGCATCGCTCGGCGTAGCTGTCATCCCCGTGCCAATTGCCCAAACCGGCTCGTAAGCAATGACTAGATTCTGTAATTCGTTAGCGGCTAAGCCGGACAAGCTACCACTCAATTGATCTCTTAATACTTCTTTAGTACGTGCGGCATTGCGTTCATCCAAGGTCTCTCCGACACAGAGGATTGGCGACAAACCTGCCTCAATTGCTGCTCTCACTTTATCTCGCACCACGACATTGGACTCACCAAAGAGTTGCCTGCGCTCGGAATGGCCACAGATTACCCATTGGCAGCCGACCTCAGCAATCATAGCCGCTGAAATCTCTCCTGTATAGGCCCCTTTGGGTGCCTGGTGGATATTTTGAGCCCCCAGTTCGATGGGACTATTCGCTACGATTTCATTCGCTACAACGAGCGAGGTAAACGGGGGAAATACAATCGTTTGTACTCCTGTTGTCGCTTTCGTAGCCGCTTTGAGATCGCGTAGTAATGCTGCCGTTTGAGTAGGCGTTAAGTTCATTTTATGATTCCCAGCAATAATTGGCTTACGCATAATTATCTCCTACTTTTCTGTTAAAGCAGCTAGACCCGGTAAAATTTTACCTTCCATCAATTCTAGGAATGCACCGCCGCCTGTTGAAATATGATCCATTTTCTCGCTATACCCCAATTGCTTAACAGCGGCAGCTGAATCGCCCCCACCTACCACAACTTCGGCAGGACAAACCGCTAAATAAGCCGCCATTGTGCGCGTGCCACTCGCAAAAGCAGGCATCTCAAATACGCCCATTGGACCATTCCAAACCACTAACTTTGACTCCTTCAAAACGGCCACAAAAATTTCACACGTTGCGGGTCCGATATCTAAAATCATTTCTTCAGCTGGAACCGCATCCGCTGCGTAATAATGCGGGGTTGAGGTCGCTAAAAACTCTGCCGCAGTCACAACATCCACCGGCAAGAATAACCCAACACCCATCCCCTGGGCTTTAACCATTAATCGATGAGCTAACTCAACTTTGTCTGCTTCGACAAGTGATTTCCCCACGCCATAACCCATTGCCTTGAGAAATGTGTTGGCCATACCGCCACCGATGATCAAATTATCGACTTTTTCCAACAAGGATTCTATAACCGTAATCTTATCACTGACTTTTGCACCACCAAGAACGGCCGTAAAGGGTCGAGCGGGATTCTTAAGCATTTTATTGGCATAAACGATCTCTTTCTCCAGTAAGTAGCCCGCCGCATTACGCCCTTCCATTAGGCGTGGCAAGGCCTCCACAGAGGCATGTGCTCGATGGCTAACACCAAAGGCATCATTCACATAAAGATCGGCCAACTTCGCTAACTCTGCGGCAAATTCGGGGTCATTCTGCGTCTCTCGCGGGTCAAAGCGCAAGTTTTCGAGCATTAGCACCTCTCCACCCTTGAGTTCAGAAACAGCCTGATCGACTTCTGGGCCGATGATATGCGCGATAAATCGAACTGGGGCATCAATTATATCCCCTAAATAAGCGGCCACAGGGGCTAATGTAAACTCAGGTTTTACTGTTCCTTTCGGTCGGCCAAGGTGGCTCATCAAGATGACAGCAGCCCCTCGGTTAAGCAAATCTTTAATTGTTGGGAGGGCGGCTTGGATGCGAGTATCATCTACCACAACACCCCTATTGAGTGGAACATTAAAATCAACCCGAACTAAAACTTTTTGATCTTTAACAGCGAAATCGTGAATTAAATATTTATTCATACGTCCTATAATCCTTTGCTACCCACATAGATTGCCAGATCGACCATGCGGCTAGAATAACCCCATTCGTTATCATACCAAGACAGAACCTTAACGAGCTTGCCACCGATTACTTTGGTAGATAAGGCATCGACAATCGAAGACCGGCTATCACCGATATAATCGACAGATACTAGTGGCTCATAACTGACTCCGAGAAAACCCTTCATATGTCCAGCGGCGGCGGCTTCAAATGCGGCATTGAGTTCCTCGGCTGTCACATCTTTAGCGACTTCTATCGTTAGATCAACCAGTGAACCCGTTGGTGTGGGTACGCGCATAGCTGCACCCTCAAGTTTTCCTTTAAGTTGCGGTAATACATCACCGATTGCTTGAGCAGCCCCAGTTGAAGTTGGAATAATTGAAACCGCGGCTGCACGGGCGCGGCGAAAATCTTTATGTGGACCATCAAGAATGTTCTGGTCGTTGGTATAAGAGTGAACTGTTGTCATGAAACCGCGTACCAGCCCGAACTGATCATCAATCACTTTGACGACTGGAGCCAAACAGTTCGTGGTGCAAGATGCATTCGAAATAATGTCATGTTCTGCTGCACAGTACACTTCTTCATTAACACCCATAACGATGGTACAGTCTGAATTTTTGCCAGGGGCTGAGATCAATACTTTTTTGGCGCCACCCGTCATATGCAAAGCGGCCTTCGCACGGTCGCGGAAAACACCCGTCGATTCGATCACAATATCTGCACCATATTTGGCCCACTCTAGCTTTGCAGGATCACGTTCAGTAAAGACAGCAATTTCTCGACCGTCCACCACAATGTTTTCGCCATTTGTTGTTACCTCTGCGTCAAAGGCCCGATAGTTGCTATCGTGCTGCAAAAGGAACGCCATTTGTTCAGCTGAACCTAGGTCATTGATTGCGACAATTTCAATCGCAGGGTTATTATGTGCAATGCGGAACACCTGACGTCCAATTCTCCCAAAACCATTGATCCCAACTTTTACTGCTGTTCTTTCTGTCATTTTCAAGATCCTCCTATTTATAATTAAGCTTATATCCACTCATCCATTTTACTCTTGTCACTTACAATGTTCAATGTTAATCTAATTAATTTCGCAACCTTTGCTGTAAAACTTCTTGATTCACAATATTACCTAGCGAGACTCCAGTTTATCAGCAAGCGCTTCTATTTTGCGTAACCGATAATTGACGGCAGACTTGCTGAGGGGATTAGTCAAACTTGCACCGATATCCGCTAAACTCAACTCCGTGCCATCCTCTCCCATACGCAATTCAGCAATCTCCCGCAAATCGAGTGGAAGCTCATCCAAACCAATCATCTCCGCAATCGTGCGAATTTTCTCCTGCTGTCGAACCGCTGTGTGAACTGTTTTTGTTAGATTTGCCGCATCAGAATTCTTGAGGCGATTGGCGTGGTTACGTAATCCCCGATAGGTACGGGTATCTTCATAGGCCAATGCGGCAGTAGATGCCCCAATTGTAGCAAGAAAGGTGGTTATTTGTTCACCATCCTTCAAGTAAAGAATTAGATCCTTCTTGCGCACAATTTGATGCCAAATAATTTCTTCCATATGGGATAGGCGGCGGACATCGTTCTTGTGAATATCATCATGCGTTAGAATTTCGCAATGATAACTTCCGCTCTTTGGATCGCTTACTGTTCCAGACGCTAAGAAACAGCCCCTCAAATAAGCACGTCGACAGCATTGCCTTTCGATGAACTTCTTTGCCACACCCGGAATGATCGCGTAACTCTCATCCATCATACCAAGGTCGATCAAGAATTGCTTCGTATCCACGGTTGGTCGAACGCTTACCAAATAAGTATAGTTTTTGCGCAGCTTGGTCTTTTGGCGCATATAGACATGCGTCGGCAGACGGCTTAATGTCTTCAGTGATCGATAGATATAGCGCGCAGTCGCAGGATTCTCCGTGCGCATGCTTAACCCAAGCTTACCGGCTCCCCCGAGCTCCAGCACCCCATTTAGGCGGATAAAAGCGGCCAACTCACTAGCACGACAACAGTCATCAATTTCCGCATGTCTCACACATGCGCTCTTCACATCTGAGGTAAAAGTCACTGAACGCACCTCCCCCTGGCACTCTGCTTATCCAGGAAAATCTAAACAAGTCTCTACCCCTTCCATTATAAAGGATGTTGCGATTTTTTGCCAAATGTTATGCAGATTAAGCGTAAACAATAACATAAAAGAGAACCATCCTGCCCAAGTTGTGACCTTTGCGCAAATGACTCTCTTTAATTGCGTTTGTGTTAGACCATTACTGCACGTCTTGCGTATAAATTGCCTCCGCGAAACAACCTAACTTTGGCGTTTTGCGATCAGCCGTTTTTAACACCAACATCTGTCCGATGTTCCCCAGAATAGCCGCGCCCTCGTAGTGATTGAAATCGGGTATAATCTCTTCGATAACAAACCCCAATTTTAGCACTTCCATTTGGATTGCCATCATTTCCGCTGGTGACTTCTGCCCAAAGGAAAAGAATACGGGCAAGCCTAGTTCCTGTTGTAGCGCTTGCTTGGCGCGGGTAAGAAACAAATTTGCTCCAGGCAACGTGTATGGCGGATCTGTAAATACCCCTTGATAAACGCCAGTATGGTCTGCTGGCCACGGGTCGCGCATATCGTAGTGAACGGTCTCTATTGCGGCATTGCATTCAGTGGCTACGCTGTCAATGTAGTCAAGCAATCGTAAGTCAATGTCAAATACCGTGATTGGCGGCAGATCTTTAGCGGGATGGGTTGCCTGCCAGAGGAGAATCAGCGCAACGGAAACGAGATCGTCATCTCCAAGTAAAGCAATTCGTTTGCCAAACATTGCCCCTTGCTCCAGCGCCAGAATAGCACGACGTAGCGCTGTTTCGGGCGTGCCATGCGCTTGGTCGAGAGTAACATCAACAGAGGGCCGATGGTTCAAATACATCTGAAGATTACTGAGGACTTCTTGATACTCCTCAGGGATTAGGTATTTTAAACCACCACAACGGGGACAAACAAAGCTGAATTGCACATTAAAACCCAATTGTTCCTGGCAGAAAGTCATCCCCACTGGCGTTAAGCGCATCGTTGGGCCTTCTACGAGCAGCCCAGCCTTAATGGCCTCTTTTTTTAGTGCTGCCGTGATTGGTAACGGTAATCGGATATTGCGCGAGCAGGCTTTGGTGGAAATCCCTTGATTCTGATAGACTTCTCGCAAAAAGGTGCGCACCCCTTCACTGCCCTCACGTAAACGCACGGCTGCAGCCAGATTCACTAATATAGTCGAATTCATTGTTATATCTCCCTTGTCAAACTGCTTAATTCTTATATTAACCAGTATACACGAAAAGTAGGTTTTCGTAACGGTGGTTTCATAGTTGGTCAAACCCAATCCACTTCCCTTCCTGCAGCATCCAATTTTTGAACCACTAAGGGCACTAAGGTCACGAAGGGGTTTAAGATCTTTGTGTATGTAGTATTCATAAAAACCTAGACTAAATATTCAATCGGAGCCGATCACCCCACACTGTGCTCTTCGTGTTCTTCGTGGTAGAACCTTTTCATAACCAGCCGTATAAAGCATTGGGTAAACAGTTGGTCAGAAGTTCG
>CAZVAO010000046.1:0-7963 GCA_964625175.1 uncultured Clostridiaceae bacterium | reverse complement strand
GGTGAGCATAAATGCTTGTCAAGTAATAGGCAAGCAGTTGTTTTAGAGGCTAGGGTTTCGGTGTTCGGAGTTAGGGATTAGAATGATGGGTGGACCACTCAAAATCCTTAAAGCTGTGAAAACGACCGAATCAATTAAAAAACGAATACCTAGTCAACCGAGACCAGGTATTCGTTTTATCTCTTTATGGGGCGACTCGGTCTAATTCTTGGAGATTGTACTGTTTAATAATGCGAATTAATTTCATAGGATATAAAGGATCGGTTGCATAGCCCGCTCTTTTTATCGCCCATGCACCTAAACTATAATCCACCATTACCTCTCTGAATGGTTCATAGCGCGATGCGTTAAGCAGTAATCTCTTGTGATCATCCCAACTTTCTTGAACATCGTTGTATGCTCTGAAGGCGGCATCAATGCGATAGGTCACGCCATTATAGACTTCCCAGGTGTTGGAAATAACCGAACCATTGCTGCTACTTCCTTTGATGCCAAAGAGATTATTCGAGAACTTACCTGAGTATTTATCGACTGGAACACTTTGACCCCAACCTGTTTCAAGGATCGACTGTGCCGTTTGTAGGGCGGCAGACATACCTGTTTTCGCCCACGATTCTTGGGCCATATCCGCTGCAAATGCAAGAAAGCGATCTTTAGCGATGATGGCTTGCGGTCCATATGTTTTGCCTAAATAAATGGTGAGTGAAATCTCTTCTGTATAAATCTTCTTGCTTTCGAAAACACCCTCCGCTTTGATCAATACTTTACCCGCATCCGTAGATTTAGGAACAAATTCATAGGCTTGATTTGGAGTGCTACTGGATGAGAGGATCCTTGTAGACCCCGTTGTCTTATTGGTTAAGATATATTTTATGCTCGCCAGTTGAACATTACTTGTTACAGCCAAATCCGCAGCACCAGTTAGTACTTGATTGGGGCCAATTCCTTTGAGAATCACTTTTGGCGACCCATCCACCTTAACGCTTATAGGATTGCTATTATGGATTTGACCTTTTGTATCAGTCACACTAACATAGAGTTCCTTGTTGCCCGCATAGGCCATATCAGGAAACCAAGAATAGCTTCCATACGGTTTGGTGGCTAGTATCGTTTCTCTACCAGTTGCACGATCTTGCAGGATATAGCGTGTTTCAGTAACATCAAAGTTTCTGGATACGTTGAGGGTCACCGGTTTGTTAATGGTCATCCCCCCAGAAACGCCTGTTAGTGACAATTTTCGTGTAACGGCGACGGTTACGTGATAGGTTTGGCTTTCATAGGCGTTGCCATTACTATCAGATGCGATGCACTTAATTGTATAGGACCCGTTTTGCTCCATGGTTGGTGACCAACTGTAAGAGCCAAAGGGGTCTTGCTCGGTTATTGTACTTACTTTTCCATTTTCTAGTTTTGTTAATTCGTACTGAACAGACTCAACTAAAAAGTTAAGACTCGGTTTAAATACGGCTGTGCTGGTAATGGTTCCATAATCAGTAATACCAGATAAAGTCACTCGGGGATTTACTGCGAGTGTAACCCCTATTGAATCGCCACCAATGAATTTATTGTTCTGATCATACAAAGCGGCAACCAATATTTTCGGGCCATTATCTTCAAATCTAGGTAAATAGTTGAGGGCTGCTTCAAGGTCCTCGGTCATAGCAATGATGAAACCTGTACCCGTTGTTTTGTCTAGCAACATCAATTTGAGCACTTTTGTGATGGCCTTGTATGAATCTGGGATTGATACGGTAACCTGGCTCTCTCCATAAATCGTGTCGCCCTCAATTGGCGATGTCAATTGGATATCAAAAAACGATTGAATTTGCGAGGATTGACGTGAATCGACAAAAACGGTTTTGGTTGCTCCTGCCCAATCGATCCCGATACCAAGCGCATTACTGATTAAGCGCAATGGCACATAAGTACGATCATTGATGATCAGCGGGGCAACATCACTTAATTGAAACAATGCACCGTGGTTATAGTCAATTAAATGTTTGTCAATTCTAAGAAAAACGCTTTTTCCCTCTTTTTGGACCAATACGGTTCGCTTTTCTCCATCCCACATGACCGTAGCGCCAATTTCTTCTGACACAAAACGGATCGGAACCAGTGTTCTGCCGTTGACAATCATTGGGCTTGCCAGCGCTGTGAGATCACGATCGTTTACTATTAGTTGTATATAATCAACTGCATTGGCATCTGTTGTTGAGCCACAGATCAAGATTAAAACCAATAATGAGAGAAATACTATAGGTTTTTTGATTTTCATTTTTAAATAGCCCCTCTTTTAAGATTTTTATATGAGAATGCCTGCTTTTTATTGTAGACCTCTTCTAAGATCAGCCCCTTCCTAGTCGTGGGTCTTATCATTTATGATCATGAAAGGCAATCGGTCGAAGCGTCATAAAAGCTCATTCATATACTGCCTACAACATCTTTAAGCATCAATATTCAGACATACGCCTACAAATCAACCTATCTCTATCTTACCATATTTAGAGCTGGAGCGTTGGTAAATAACTGCTACTTTGATCCTAGGGGTCGGTAGAAGCGGTCTGCAAAGTACCTCAAATAGGACCTTCTTAACCTTAAACCAAAAAGGGGCACGAACGCTTACGCTCATGCCCCTCAGACGTTTTATGCAATTATTTTGAATTAATTATGAACATTTCGTGAAGCCACAATTGCGGCAAATATAGCAACCATCCTGATGAATCACGAGCCCACCACAGCCTGGTTCGGGGCAAATTTCCACATTGCGTGGTCCGCCAACGAAATCGAGTGAGAAACTCGCGTAGCCTTTAACCGCTTTCTCGAGCGACTGAGCAATTGCATCTGGGCAAGACAACACATCAGTATCGTCGTCGATAATACATCCGATGCAACGAATGCCACGGAGCTGATCGATAATGGCATCAATCGCGACGCCAGACCGTATGGAAATGCTGATGAGGCGAGCCAACGCATCGGCCATGGCTTCGCATCCTTCACTACCCGTAGAGGTAAAGACTTCACATACCCCTTCTTCATCTTGGTTCACTGTGACATAAAGCTTGCCACACCCACCTATATTATATTTCTTCGTCGATCCGAACGTCTCTTCGGGGCGTTGGCGCGGGATAATATGGGACCCAACTGCCACTGTCATCTGCTCGCCTTCTTTGGTGGCCGGCTTGATTCCAGCATTGAGCACCTGCATATCGCGGCTACCATCACGGTAGATTGTAACCCCTTTGCAACCGTGTTCATAGGCTAAGCGGAACACATCTGCGACTTCCTCTTTGGTAGCATCCTCTGTGAAATTAACCGTTTTGGATACGGCATTGTCTACATACTTCTGAAACGCTGCCTGAATCCGCATATGCCAAATGGGTGTAATATCATGGGCCGTCACAAAGACTTCTTTAATGGCTTTGGAGAGGAAAGCCGAATGCACATTACCTTCTTTAGATACTGTCTCCATGAGGTCCTGTGAGTAGAGCCCTTTTTCTTTCATCAGCTGTTCAAAGGCGGGATGCACCTCGATCAGATGCTCATCGTCTAACACATTACGGACAAAGGCAAAGGCAAATACGGGTTCGATTCCACTCGAACAACCTGCCATAATACTAATACTACCGGTAGGAGCAATCGTTGTAATCGTCGCATTGCGCATTAGAGGACCATCGCCAAAAATACTTTCTGCGAAATTGGGGAAGGCGCCTCTTTGTTCAGCCAGTTTCATTGAGGCGGCACGCCCTGTATCATTGACAAACTTCATCACTTTTTCAGCCATATCTACGGCGGCATTGGAGTTATAAGGAATATTGAGCATCATAAGAAGATCGGCAAACCCCATAACCCCTAGGCCGATTTTGCGGTTACTCTTCGTCATATCTGCAATTGCCGGTAATGGATAATTGTTGGCATCAATAACATTATCCAAAAAATGTACAGCTGTATGGATGGTCTGGGCCAATTCATCCCAATCAATTAGCCCATTCAATACAAATTTAGAGAGATTGATTGAACCTAAATTACAGGATTCATAGGGCAGTAATGGCTGTTCGCCACAGGGGTTTGTGCTTTCAATCTCGGCAACTTTGGGTGTCGGATTAGCGGCATTCAAGCGATCCAAGAAAACAACTCCTGGTTCACCACTATGCCAAGCCCCCTGAATGATTTCGTCCCAAACTTCCCGTGCAGCGATTCGGTCAACAACTGCTTTATCCTTAGGATTGATGATATCATATTGACCATCCTGTGCTAAAGCTTCCATGAATGCATCGGTGATCCCTACGGAAATATTAAAATTTGTCAACTCGCTCTTATCATCTTTACACTTAATGAAGTCCAAGATATCGGGATGGTCAACGCGCAAGATCGCCATGTTAGCCCCACGACGCACCCCACCCTGTTTCACGGCTTCTGTCGCCGCATTAAAAACTTTCATAAAGGAAATTGGTCCGCTCGCCACGCCACCAGT
Source organism: uncultured Clostridiaceae bacterium (assembly GCA_964625175.1). Classification (GTDB taxonomy): domain Bacteria; phylum Bacillota; class UBA994; order PWPR01; family PWPR01; genus CAZVAO01. Next base: position 3,492 of record CAZVAO010000046.1, on the reverse strand, counting down.
GGAACGCACGGATGCGTTTGCTGGGCGCAATCTGGAGAAAGAGAATCCGGTTCCCCCACCACTTTTGTGGATTAGAGCCGCATTCTTGACGGCTTCAAAAATACTCTCCATAGAATCTTCAATCGGCAAGACAAAACAAGCCGATAACTGCTGCAGGTCTTTCCCAGCGTTCATTAAGGTTGGTGAATTAGGGAAAAAGCGCTGGGACCACATTAAGTCATAGAATGCCTTATTGGTCTGTTGAACTTCTACTTCAGTTGCGCCATAATCAAAATCGACTTTACTGATATTATTAGCGACCCGCTGCACCAATTCAGCAGGTGTTTCAACAACTTTTCCATCGACTTTGGTGAGATATCTTTTAGCTAGAACCGTCTTTGCTGTATTTGTTAATTTCATGTAATCACATACCCTTCAAATTTGAGATAAAAAAATAGTGCTAACATCATGATAGCACCATTAGAAAAGTCAAACAAGCCAATTATCTACTATATATTGTATACATTACAACAGGGTTTTCCATATATTGTGCTCCATCAGTGGTCTATCTTCACACCACAATTAGAAATATTTGTATAAACCAACTTGCCTTCAATTGAATTACGCGTCCAAATTCGTTGCCATAACAACGCTAAATAAGCTAAATTTTCTTTTTCTCCAAAGGCAATCATCGTTGAACCACTACCACTCAAGGCCGACCCATAGATGCCTTTGCAACGATAGGCAACCTGAAGCATTTCTTGAGCACCGGGAATCAAAGACATGCGATAGTATTGGTGGACTCGATCCTGCATGGCTTGCCTGAGTAAATCATATTCCCCACTCGTCCAAGCATACACCGCCAAAGCGGTACGTGAACTATTATAGACCGCATCATGTACCGATACTTGGCGCGGCAGCACTCGGCGGGCTTCTGCGGTGCGCAGGCGAAAATCAGGGATAGCAAGTAATACACTCGGCACCTTAGGGCGGAGTGGCAATTGATACGAATGCAGGCCTGCGCGATCGCGGATGCTGCTTAAAACCAAACCGCCATAATAGGCTGCGGCCGCGTTATCGGAGTGACCCTCAATCTGAGTTGCAATACTGATTGCTTCTTCGCCGCTAATTCGTTTATGGGCGATTTCGGATGCGATTTTTATGCTGGCAATGGTTGCCGCAGCACTAGACCCCAGCCCACGCGATAGTGGGATCTCATTCTTAACGACCAAGTGGATCCCATTCACAGGCGGATGTGCCCAATCCCTTAAGACTCGGTTGATTACCCGAATGAAAAAATTGTGTTCATCTGTCGGCAAATAGTCTTGTCCCTGCCCGATATTTTCGACCCGCACACCCGATGCTGTGAAATCAACATCAACGGTCATCCAAATATCCAAGGCTAGTCCTAGGCAATCAAACCCAGAACCTAAGTTAGCCGATGTTGCTGGAACTCTAATCCTCATCGGCATATTCCTTCTCTATCAGTTCTCTTATCGCCTGCTGACTATTCGCCACTTGGACAAACGGCAGATTAAGATTGAGGGTCATCTGCGGATCTTTGAGACCATGTCCCGTAAGAACGGCGACAACCGTACAGCCTTGTTCAACGCGGTTTTCTTCAACCGCCTTGATCAAGCCGGCAATAGAAGCACAGGACCCGGGTTCTGCGAAAACGCCTTCCGTAGCGGCTAGTCGCTGATAGGCACTGGTGATTTCTTCATCGGTCACTTTAGCGATTTTTCCGCCAGATTCCTTCTCCGCGAGCAATGCTTTGTCCCAACTGACGGGATTGCCAATGCGAATCGCCGTCGCAATCGTTTCAGGATGCTTAACAATGGCACCATCCACAATAGGCGCGGACCCAGCGGCTTGCCAACCCATCATTTTGGGGCGCGTTGCAATCTTTCCCCGTTGATAGTACTCCGAGAAACCCCGCCAATAGGCCGTGATATTCCCAGCATTCCCTACCGGGATAAAAAGATAGTCTGGCGCTTTGCCTAAAACATCGCAGACCTCAAAAGCGGCTGTCTTCTGGCACTCAATGCGATAAGGATTTAACGAATTGACAATCGTCATATCAAATTCTTCAGCAACATAACGTACGAGATCTAACGCTTCATCAAAATTGCCGTCAATGGCAATCACCTGTGCGCCGTAAACCAAGGCTTGAGCGAGTTTGCCCATGGCCACTTTGCCAGCGGGAAGGAGGACAAAACACTTGATGCCCGCACGAGCCGCATAAGCCGCAGCTGATGCAGATGTATTACCCGTAGAGGCACAAATAACGGCCTTAGCGCCCGCCTCTACCGCCTTACTCACAGCGAGCGTCATCCCGCGATCCTTAAATGAGCCCGTCGGATTCAATCCCTCAAATTTCAAATAGAGATTAACCCCCAGTTCACGACTCAAATTATGGGCTGGAATCAAAGGTGTATCCCCCTCCAACAGACTAATAACCGGTGTGCTTTCACTCACCGGTAGAAATTTCCGATATGTTTCAATAACCCCTTTATACATCATAATCATCTACTCTCGTATAATATTAACTCTATTCTATCAATTAATAGCGGCAAAAGAAAGAGGATTTTAGATGATGGGTGATCGGCGATGGGTGTTGGGCGATAGGAGATGGTTATATAAAGAAGCACCGCCGGCGATTACACCCTGGCGATGCTTTACAAAATTTAATATATTAAGATTTTCCTAGTGTTTCCCGCACACCCTAGCCAACTGCTTGCTAGTTTTTGGTCAATGTTACTTTCTCAATATCTTGAACAACTGCCTGATCATTGTCATACATTGATTCCCCAGTAGGTGCTAAGGTTGCAATAGGGATATCCAAGCCTTCTACCCTATATATATCCTGCTGAAGTTCCGCATGCAGATAGACATCAAAGTATAAGCTATTATCTACTTCATTATAAAACGCAAACTGAATCGGTTCGTCGCAACTAGCAAGCTCAGTAATTGAATAATCTGCGACGCTGATTGTCTTAACAACAAAACGCTCTTCAATATCCATTATGAAAACCGTATCGCCAACGATATCGAAAATATACCCATCATCCGCGAATGTATAGGTGTATTCGAGCTCTCCCGTTGCGACATTGATTACTTGAAGAGTTACCCCGTTTTCGCAAAGAGCTGTTAATATCAGTTTACTGCTTGATAACCAATTGACTCTCTGATAATCAACCAATCCCTCTGGATAATAGTTCTGCAAGTCAAGAGAAACTAATTTTGCCTCAATTGTATCAATAATATTTAAAACTGTACCGTGTTCATCGAAGTATGCGATATATTGATCTTCAAACCACTCAAAACCAAAAGGATTTGTGGCACCGTGATCATATTGTAAGGATTCAAAACCATTAAGCGATACTTCAATTCTATCATCAAAGCTGAGTAACGTCTGATTAAACGCATCGTCCTTCACTATAAAATAGGGAGTCTGAGGGTCTTGCAGTTCCTCATAGCGAAATGCATTTGTAGCCCTATCGATGACGAGAA
>CAZVAO010000045.1:0-17992 GCA_964625175.1 uncultured Clostridiaceae bacterium | reverse complement strand
CAATCGGTTGCGTAAAGTTACGCACATATTGGATAAAAGCTTGAATCTGTCCGACGGCAATCGTTCCATTAGCTGCTAGAGCTCCTCCCAGCACACATACGACGACATACCCAATATTACCAATAATATTCATGGCAGGACGCATCATGCCCGACAAGAATTGTGACTTCCACGCACTGCTGTAGAGTTTTTCATTGAATACTTCGAATTGTTCTGCACTCTTCTTCTCGCCATTGAAAGCCTTGACAATAACGTGGCCCCCATACATTTCTTCAATATGGCCGTTCACATTGCCCAAGTAGTCTTGTTGCTGCTTAAAGTACTTCTGGGAACGTTTCACGATGCTGATTACGAGTAACATCGACATCGGAATGATACAGAGTGCGACAATCGTCATTAACAGATTGATGCGAAGCATCATGATAAAGACACCAACAACGGTAGTGGCTGACGTGATAATTTGTCCTAATGACTGATTAAGCGTGCGGCTTACAGTATCCACATCATTCGTAATTCTGGATAACACTTCACCATTTGTTGTCGTATCAAAGTAACGTAATGGCATCTTATTAATCTTCTCAGAGATATCTCTACGCATTTGATAGCTAATCTTCATAGACACACCAGACATAATAAATCCTTGGATATAGGCGAATAATGAACTCAATCCGTATAGAATCGCCAGGGTTGTTATGATTTTACCAACGACACTGAAATCAATTCCGTCAGAAGTGCCCGCAAATTTCCCCATAATCCCTTCAAATATCGCGGTAGTCGCTTCACCTAATAGGGTTGGACCATAGATGCTAAAGGTTGCACTAGCGATTGCGAAAAAGATAACAACTATAAATTGTAAGCGATAGGCATTTAAATAGTCTAGCAACTTTTTCATGGTACCCTTGAAATCACTCGGTTTGGCCCCGCTCATAAACATACCATGACCGCTACCTGGGCCACGCCCTCTATTTGGAGGAGTTGTGGTGTTAGCACGCTCATTCATTTTTTGATTTTGGTTACTCATGCTAATTCCTCCTTCGATAACTGTGAATAGGCAATTTCCTGATAGGCTGAGCAATGATTCATTAAATCATCATGCGTACCAATGCCGACAATTTTGCCATCTTCTAACACGATAATCTGTTCAGCATTGCGAATTGTAGAAATACGTTGAGCAACAATCAGAATGGTACTTTGCGATGTTCGATCACGTAATGCTCGACGCAAAGCCGCATCGGTCTTAAAATCTAATGCAGAGAAACTATCATCAAAAATATAAATCTTGGGTTTCTTAATGAGCGCCCTTGCAATGGACAATCGCTGTTTCTGACCACCCGAAACATTTGATCCGGATTGTGCAATTTCCGCATCGAAGCGCTCTTCCTTCTCGTCGATAAACTCCGTCGCTTGAGCAACCTCTGCGGATTCAATCATCTCATCCCAGGTAGCCTCTTCACTTCCATAGCGAATATTACTGGCAATCGTTCCACTAAACAGTACCGCCCTTTGAGGCACATAACCAATATTCCTCCGCAAATCATGTTGCGTTACATCCTGAACATTGATTCCATCGATTAATACTTCACCCTCTGTAGCATCATAAAATCGAGGAATCAGATTAACTAATGTGGTCTTACCGGAACCTGTAGAACCAATAAGGGCTGTAACCTTACCTGCTTTTGCCGTGAAATTGATATTTTTGAGCATAGCCTCTTCAGCGCCAGGATATTTGAAAGAAACATTACGGAATTCCAGAACACCTTTGCCCACCTCATTAAATTGCTGAGGGTTGAGGGGATCTTCAATTGCGAGCTTCGTCTCGAGCACTTCAGAAATACGCTGAGCAGAAACTGCAGCTCTTGGAATCATGATAAACATCATTGATAGCATGACAAATGCGAAGATAATTTGCATCGCATATTGCATGTAGGCCATCATATCACCAACCATCATGTTGGCATCAGCAATCTGGTGGGCCCCCACCCAGATAATCAGGAGCATGACGCCATTCATAATGAGCATCATCGCTGGGAATAATGCCACCATAATTCGGTTGACGAATAAATTGACTTTCGTTAAATCCTGATTGGCTTTATCAAAGCGCTTCTCCTCAAACTTCTGGGTGTTGAACGCACGGATGACCATCATACCATTCAGATTTTCACGTGTTACCGTGTTTAAGCGGTCGATCAATTTTTGGACAATTTTGAACTTTGGAACGGCTACAATAAATACAAAAACGATTAAACACATAATCACCAGTACAGCCAAGGCAATAATCCAAGACATGGAGGGACTTTTGCTCATCGCCCGAATAACACCCCCAACACCCATGATGGGTGCATAGAAAACCATGCGAATCATCATAACCATTAAGGTCTGTATTTGGGTGACATCATTGGTACTCCGCGTGATTAGGGAAGCCGTTGAGAAACGATCAAATTCAACGTTAGAGAAATTAGAAACCTTATCAAAGATACTTTTCCTTAAATTCTTACCCAGCCCTGCTGCTATTCGAGCTGATAAGAAACCCACAGCTACCGAACACGCTGCTGCAATTAAGGAAATTAACAACATGATCGCGCCCGTGCGCAAAATATAATCTCTTTGAATTTGTCCAGTATCCATACCTAGACTGGTATAATACGTTTTAACTGCGTTCGCTCCTGCTTGAATAACCATGGAATCCCCCATGAGTTCAAAACGGGCAGCCGTGCTATCCATAATCTTTTGGCGTTCTGCAGCAGGCATCTGAGCCATCAATGCGAAAAGATCTGTATCCGCTGGGAATGTCCTACCATTGAAGGTAATCATTCCATCAACCGCATTCTCTTTCATCATCTCGATACCGGTTAAGGCCATCATCCCTTTTGCCACTGTTAGATTAATTTCATCAACCTCAGCTTGACTGATATCCTGCAAAACGTAGATGAGCGATCCGCGCTCCAACAACGTATATTTATCTATGAAGTACGCGTAGTCTTGATCACTTTCACCAATTAGGCTATATGCATTCAGAACTTTTTCCGCACTCCCCTCGTCCCAGAACAAAAGCAGATGATCCATATCCGTCTGTGTTAATACTTCTGGGATAGCGGTGTCAACACCACCTTGTTGGATCCCCGTGTTAACAATATTAGACATATAATCTGGTAAGGCTAAATCTGACATTGCTTGAACAAAGAGAAGCAAAATGGCAATGGTCAGCCAAAACAGAAATGGCTTCAAAAACTTCATTAATTTTATCATAATACTACTCCTCTAGACCTTGTGTTTGATTTCTGTGGCGACGCATAACTTTGTTAAAGGTTTTAAATCCAGTTAATATCTTTTCTGCTTCTTCTGGAGATGCCTGTTTGAATATTTCAGCAAAATGCTCTTCTTGGGCCCGAAACTTCTGGTGGGCTGTTTCTCTGAATTCGGGTGTGATATCAATTAAGACCACCCTACGATCTTCAGTACTCCGATTGCGCATCACAATACTTTGCTTTTCCAGACGATCAATAATCCCCGAAACCGTGCTGTTCGACAGCATAACGGCCTTGCTCAAATCGCTTACCTTCATGGGACCCTTATGGATCAGGTTTCCGATAACCATTGCTTGCGGTGCCGTTAAATGATCATTCATGGACATCTTATGGAAACTTTTCTGAAACTCCTTGAAAAAAACCTTCATTGTCCTAAAAACGGTGTAACCCTGGTTTGAATTACTCATTCAGATCCTCCTTAAATGTAGATTTAAGACCTATTGTATTTATTTTGTATCCGATTGTTTCTTATACTTATATTTCGCATACGAAATATTATAGCCTACCCTTATGTCTTTGTAAAGAAAAAAAACAGACCCTTTAATGGGCCTGATTCACAATACCTTCATGTTTGCATAGACCTGAGGCATGTATTCCTAAAAATGTCTCAGAAACTCCAAAATATCGTTGACTTTTGCAGACAGAATTTGTTCTCCTTTGGCGACTGTTGCTAATTTGCTATTCCCATTCGTTCCGTTTTTGGTCGTCATTTTCCCACGAACATTAATCTTACGGATTCCATTGTGATAGGCCCCTGGAATCGATTGCGAATACTCCTCAACAGCCAGATTCATATGCACCAGCTCTGGTTTAATCGCTAGCATCGTTGCTGTTTCCGCCTCATCAGCATGACCCCCCTGCTTTTGTTCGCAAATAGCATCGGACACTTCTTTACCCAAACCTAAAATATCCGTTATGGCAACGGTTACACCATATTTATTATGCAGATCATAGGATATCGGCACTAAAGGATAGTGCGTTGACACACCACCATCTAATATTAAAAACTTATGGATACCTTGACGAATGAATGCCACAAGTATATCAGTTACAAAATCTTTGAAGTGGTCTGCCTCAATTGAAACACTACCCGGCCAATCAACAAATGCAGGGTAATAAGCGTAGGGTAATGTGGGGAGCAATAAAATAGGCTGTTGTTCAACAAGCTGACTGGCGACTTCCTCTATAACGTAGAAATCGGTGCCACAAGGCAGATGGGGTCCGTGTTCCTTTGTTCCCCCACCAATTGGCAGGACAACAACACAGTCCTCATTCAACCACTCCTTCGCCTCCAGCCATGTAATCTCAGCTAAGCGTACACCTTTCATTATAAATCCTCCCAATCATTCGTATATTTCAGCTTTCATTCTACCACAAGTCTCTCCTTGGTTACTATATGTAACGCGGAGGCACCTTTCCTGCAGTTTCGAAACGGCCCTACTGGGTGAATGTAATAATTATTCGTAAAAAAGAGCACCTATTTTGGTGCTCTCAACAATTCTATAATGGGTTACTCTACAAATTTGACAGCAGTGCCATAAACAATAACTTCTGCTGCACCCGCCATAATTGCGCTAGATGAGTAGCGGATATTGATTACCGCATCTGCCCCTAGTTGTTCGGCTTCTTGTACCATTCGCTTCGTTGCTATCGCACGCGCATCATTCATCATTTCATTATAAGCCGTTAACTCACCGCCTACTAAAGTCTTAAAGCCGCTCATAATATCTTTGCCCATATGTTTAGATTGAATGGTTGAACCCTTTACTAAGGTAAGCATCTCGAACTTCTTACCTACAATATAATCAGTATTTACTAAGATCATCTTTATCCTCCTTATCGATTTCACGCAGTCTTTCCATTAGAGTCACGACCATAACGCCTGCTAAATACACAACAACTGCCAAACCAAAAAATATCCCTGCATTCTCCATCATGCTCAATCGAGCAAATGGCAAATCAATGATCCCTACTATTGACATCGCAAAGTAAAGTAGTACCAATGTGCTGATTAGTATTGGCGCAAATTTTTTACCCAAATCAATTCCCACCCTTTTAGTTATTCCTTTTGACTCAGTCTGTTCATTGTGGCAATGCGTGTCGGCATTGCTGGCATACCCCCTAGTTCTTCAATACACAGTGAAGCCGCTGCGTTAGCCACTTCTGTATAATGCACGAGTTCTACAATAGAGAATGCTGTTAATGGTTTGTTTGCCTCAGCAATATAATGTAAGAAGCACCCCATAAAGCAGTCTCCAGCACCCGTTGTATCTAATGGAACAGCTTTGTACCCTTTAACAAGCCGCTGTTGACGTGGTGTTGATATATATGTTCCCCGCTCACCTAAAGTTAAACATATAATTTCGATATTCTGTTGGTGAAAATACGTGCAAATTTGATCATATCCACTCTGCCCTGAAAGCAAACGTCCTTCTTGGTAGGAAATCTTCATGATATTCGCATAAGGAAGACCTAAAGCCATGCCGCGACATGCTGTAGCATCATCCAACCATAGTGCTGGTCGATAATTCGGATCATAGCTGATTATTTTTCCTTGCTTTTTCGCAAACCTCAGAGCAGTTAAAACAGCTGTTTTACTTGGATTATCCGTAAAAGAGAGCGATCCAAAATGAATAATCCTTGCCTCACTCAACAAATCATAGTTTATATCTTTAGCCGTTAACTGCAGATCCGCCCCATGGCGGCGATAAAATGTGAAACTTCGCTCTCCATCCTCTAAGAGGTGTACAAAAGCCAAGGTCGTGTTAAATTGTTCAGACCGGATCAAGCCCCTTGTGTCAATCCCGTACTGCTCAATCGTCTCTTTAAGGAAATTGCCGAAGTAGTCATTGCCGATCTTACCTATAAACGCCGTGGTCGATCCCATCTGCTGAGCCATGGCCAAAACATTACACGGTGCCCCTCCTGCGTGGGGTTGCAAGCACCCCTGCCTCCCAGTTGGGATTGGTGTAAAGTCAACGAGTAATTCTCCCAATGCGACAATGTTAATCACTGAACATCCCTCCCTAGCACTTTTTGATACTCATTACACAAGGGATGAAAGATCGCTTCGTCCTCAACAACAGTTGCGAATCGTTCAACTGGCTCAGCGTTAAAATTATCTGTTCGGTCATCATTCACCGTAGAAACTTCACCACAAACGAGGTCCCCCGCTCCCTCTTTCGCCCAGAAACAATGATACATATAGGGACGCAAGGTAATGCTCTTACCTCGCTCAAGTTCGATGACACTTCCAGCGGGCAAGCTTCGCGTTAATCCATCCATTGTAATGGTTACACTACTGTCTAAATCAACGGTCCCGTTAGCCAAAGCATTGTAAAGGCGTATTACTAAGATTCCACCCGCACGATTGATGATGTCCTCTGTTTTACTGACATGATAGTGAAGAGGTAATCGTTGACCGTCTTTCAGAATAATGAGTTTTTCTGCGTAAGGTGTGCCAATGTTAGGACAATTCAACAAACCGTTGCGTAACGTAAATAATACGGCACCCAATTCATTGAATTTTCCTTGTCCAAAATCAGTAATATCCCAACCCAGCATTGTGCTGATAATTGTTGCGGTCTCCTCATTGTGCTGCACCCAATCCGAAAGGGTCCAATAACCCCATTCAGGCAGTGCAATTTTGTTGGTTTCTAAGAGTTCCATCGCTCGTATTAAATTTCTATTGATTGTTGATCGCTTCATAGAGCTGACCACCTTTTTGTTTCTATTCTAATCATACGTGAATTCACAAAATAATTAAAGGTGTAGTAGGGTTATATGCCCACTTTATCTGGAATCCATCCGTAAATCTGACCTTTTCGCAGTCTCAAGCCCTTTTTCCACCTCAATTATTGCTATTTCGTCTCCAAAATGGTTAAATAGTCATAGCTTTTATTAAAGGAGCATCGGAATATGACTAAGATTTTGGAGCATCATCTATTTAAAAAATTAGCGGCATATCACTTAATAATCTTCTTCTCTCTAACAATTTTATATTATGAGTTTTTATATAGTTTTCTGGTATATGGTGGACTTGTAATCCACCTTGGATGGCTCATAACATTTGTTATTCCTGTGATTTTAGTCTGTCAAATCTTGACCGCCACTTTATCGACTAAAGTCAATAGGATCACAGCCCTCTTGATTACACTTGCCATTGGAACGGTCTACAATGTCTATTTTATCTATTTCAGAATATTTAAAACCACTTTATCACTCTACTCACTTGGTGGTGCAGGGGATGCCATGCAATTTGCCAGCACCGTAATAGCAGAGATCCAACGCAATCTATTCCCTGTTCTATTATTCTTTATCCCTACGCTATTATATATCGTGCTGCGCAAACATTGGCGCACCACTCATAAAGGCCCAGCTACGCTCCTGTTTCTAGGACTTGCTGCCGTCATCGTTTTCTCTTCCAGCACCATGTTGATTAGCTCTGCTACCCCGTCTAATGGTTCCCCTACTGCCCTTTACAACCAAAGAGCCCCGTTAGATCAACTCAGCAAAAACTTTGGCCTACTGACGACCATCCGATTGGATTATGTCAATATGACCAAAGGGATGCCTCAACCCCAAACGAACACCATTACAAGCGATAGTGGTTCAAAGTATCTGCGTGCCAACCCGAATAGGGTGATACAAGATAGCGTTTCTCTACTTCCCCCTAAGCAGGGGGCAGTAGAAAGATACAATATCATGGATATCGATTTTAACTTGCTTTATTCGGAAGAACAGAATAGCAAATTGCGTAATATGCATAATTATTTCCGCAAAATTGAACCCACCACTAAGAATGCCTATACGGGGATGTTTGCTGGCCATAACCTCATTTTAATTACGGCTGAATCTTTCTATCCCTATGCCATCGATCCAGTGTATACCCCGACCCTCTATCAAATGAGCACGGAGGGGTTTGTATTTGAGAATTTTTACAATCCGCTCTGGGGCGTCAGCACGACCGATGGTGAATATGTGGCCTGTACTGGCCTTATACCCAAAGCAGGGGTTTGGAGTTTCAAGGAATCAAGTGATAACGCTCTGCCTTTTGTTATGGGTAATCAGTTCCGCAGTTTAGGCTATCCCACATATGCCTATCACAATCATTCCTACCGCTATTACGCCCGCGACTTATCCCATCCAAACATGGGCTATGTCTACAAAGGGCTGGGTAATGGTCTCTCTGTCCAAAAAACTTGGCCGGAGTCTGATGTCGAGATGATTGATGTCACCACCCCTGAGTTTTTAGCTGAGGAACCCTTCCACGCCTATTTTATGACCGTAAGTGGCCACCTCGAATATAATTTTATGGGGAATGCAATGGCTCGCAAAAACGAGAACCTTGTCGCAGATGCCCCCTATTCTGATGCTGGCAGAGCGTATATCGCAGCGAATATCGAGTTTGACCGTTCCATGAAACTCTTAATTGAACGTTTGGAAGAAGCTGGGATGGCCGACAATACGGTCATTGCAATCAGCCCAGATCATTACCCCTATGGGTTGACCTATGAGCAAATCAGCGAGTTAATTGGTCATAAGGTCGAAGAGAATTTTGAACTCTACAAGGCACCATTCATCTTGTGGGAGAAAGGCATGGAGCCAATTGTCGTCGATAAACTGTGTTCGAGCATGGATATTAACCCGACAATTTCCAACCTTTTCGGCCTTGAATATGACTCTCGCCTGATGATGGGCCGCGATATTTTCAGTGATACGGACCCTCTCATCATTTTTGGTAATCATAATTGGATGACCGAACGCGGCAGCTACATTGCCACCGAAGGCCACTTTGAGGGTGATCCTGAAATTGGTCAAGATTATATTGATTACATCAATAGCGTCGTAGCCGACAAATTTGCCTACTCTGCCCAAATTCTTGAGGAAGACTACTATCGACTGGTTGTCCCGCCTAAAAACTAATCTCATTCAATAAATAAGAGCTTGGGGAATCCCAAGCTCTTTAAGTATTGACAATCTCTAACCGACACTCTCCACTTGTTGAATAATGGACTGATCACTTAGTTGCCCAATGAGATTATTCTTCTGATCAATAAACTTCTTCGCTTTCATACTCAGTTTCATATCATTAAATATAATCGCGGCAAGCAATTTACCGTCTCGTACCTTAAAGGCACGATAGGTATCATCATCTTCATGCCTATACCACTGTGCTTCTGCATCTTCTGCAATATCACCTACGGATGTAATATTAAGACTAGCCACTTTGAGCATTGGGGAAGGCAAGATTTCCTGATATTCCCCTTGGTTTTCACACGCACATTTGCCAGCAATCATACCTTGGCTATTAGCTACTGGTATGAGCCCCCATGCCCGACCATTAAATTCAGCCACATCACCACAGGCATAAATATCTTCACTTGAAGTCTCCATTTTATTATTGACCACAATCGCTCTGCCTATTTCTAAACCTGCGTCCTTGGCAACGGCGATGTTTGAGCGAACACCCGCTGCCATAATAACACAAGCGCCTTCTAATTCTTCAAGATGATCGCCCGCATTAATAGCTGTTTTAATCAATAGCCCTTGTTCGGTTAGTTTTCTCTGCAGAAAGTTTCCGCCTGCTTGATCTAACTGACGGGGCATCAGCCACGGTGCGCGCTCAAATACAGCTACTTCAGCGCCTAGCTTCGTAATCTCCATTGCCAATTCGAGACCTAACAATCCACCGCCGATGACAACTGCTTTACCTTTGGCCAATACACACTGCCGAATCGCTAACGCATCATCATAAGAGCGCAGACTCAAGACATTACCATCATAACCAATATCCGGCACAAATGAGGAGGCGCCAATCGCAAGTATTAATTTGTCGTAAGCCGTTCTTTCGCCATCTGCCCAAACAACCCGTTTTTCTTCTTGATCAATCGAAACCATCGTTTTATTGGGGTAAAAAGAAATCCCATTATCCTTATACCACTCAGCATTGGCAATAGCAATCGTCTCTGGACCAGCGCCACTGACAACAATTTTAGGGAGTTGAGGACGCCAATAGGGCAAATAGGCTTCGCTCCCATATAGACTTACCTCGGCATTTTCACCAATCGCTGCTTTAGCTGCATTATATCCAGCTGGGCCTGCACCAACTATTACAATCTTCCGCTTCTTCATTTTGTCTCCTCCTTGTGTTTGTATTGTTTTTCATAGAGTGTGATATACGCATCAACTGAGGTGTTGGCAATCATATCCCCAATTTCTTCAAGGGGAATGTCGCCAATCGACTTAAAGCGCAAACACGATTTTCCGATATCCACCTTTTTATTGATGCGCTGAAAAGCCGCTTCTAATCGCTGATAGCTCTCATCATCCTGATAGATCTGCATTAAATAGAGTGAATAATAGTTTTTCTGTGCTGCAAAAGCCAAAAACATCAGTGGTTTCTTATTGTATGTATTGGGATAAATCCTTAGTGGCACCTCGTAGGTTGGCATCCCCCAAGTCATCGATTCCACAAAACCTTTTTGAAGGTTAGTGAGAATCAACTCCCTTATAGCTAGCATGGTTGATTGACGTTCTGGCGCCAATTCTGCTATATACGCCTCTACGGTTCTAGCCTTACTTCTCATTTAGTACCATCTCCCGTTAATAGTAACCGACCTTTGAACAAGCCCAGTTTTATACAAGATTATCTGTATTATACCACGTCTTTTGCAAAACATGCTGTTAAACCGTTTATGAAATCCTTTATTTGAAATTTGTGCCATATGAAAATGATGTTAAGCGTCATCTATAGAATCAGACGCTCATGCGATTCATTTCATCCTTTCACAATCCTCCTAACAAGCGTTGCACGGATATACAATCCGTTTGTGCGCTCTATTTACAATATTTACGACGGAATAAGGGTTTAATTCCCCCGTGATTGAGTATATTCATTGTATAATCGGAAATTTTCTCACCCCTGATTTCCGTATTTTGAGTAAGATTATAAACAATCCCCTGCTCGATCTCCACTCTGAGGACATCCCCATCCGTCACCTGCTGACGAATACCCGGACAAACCATCAACGGCAATGCTAAATTAATGGCGTTTCTAAAGAATATGCGGGCAAATGATTCTGCAAGTACCATGCTGACCCCAGCGTTAATCAAGGCAATTGGGGCCTGCTCTCTACTTGAGCCACAGCCAAAATTCGTTCCTGCAACAACTAGATCACCTGGAGACATATGATTAAGAAACTCAGGATCTGCCCCCTCTAAACAGTGTTTAGCAATCTCTGCTGCCTCCACTAATTCCAGATAACGACCCGGATAAATCTGATCGGTATCAATGTTATTGCCAAACACAAAAGCGGTGCCTTCTATTATCTTCTTCATTTACTTATCCTCCGCTAGCACTATGCGGGGATCTGCAATGATCCCCTGCAAAGCCGAGGCTGCAACCACTGCAGGGGAGGCTAAATAGATTTTAGCCCCTGTACTTCCCATTCTGCCAGGAAAATTGCGATTCGTTGCAGAAATACACACCTCACCGTCGGCCAATAAACCAGCATGGACTCCTAAGCACGGACCACACCCTGGTGCAGAAAAAGTAGCCCCTGCCTCGATGAGGGCCTGCATATAACCGAATTCAATGGTTTTTTGCAAAACCTCAGCAGAGGCGGGGATAATCACTAAACGCGTCTGATGATGCACCTTTTTCCCATGGAGAATCTCGTAGGCCACTTTAATATCTTCTAAGCGCCCACCCGTACAGGATCCAATGAAAGCCTGGTCGACTTTCACCTTCTCGACGTCTTCAATGGGTTTTACATTGTCTACGCTGAAAGGCACTGCGATACTTGGAGACAATTCGTTGACATCAAATTGATAGGTGGCTTCATATTCAAAATCATCATCTGTTTTTTGAATCTGATAGGCTGTATTTGATCGTTCATTGACATACTGGACTACTAACTCGTTCGGCACCATATAAGCGGTCTTAGCCCCCATCTCGACGGCCATATTGCATATTGTCATGCGATCAGCAACGCCAATTCTCTCGATGTAGTCTCCCGCAAATTCAATCGCTTGATAGACAGCCGCATCGGCTTTTAATTCCCCCAGAATATGCAAAATAACATCTTTGGCGTAGACACCGGCTTGTAAATTCCCCGTTATCTCAATTTTAATCACCTCAGGCACCCTAAACCAGAGCTCTCCCGACATCAATATGGTTGCCATATCCGTCGACCCAACCCCGGTACCGAAAGCCCCAAAAGCCCCATGTGTAGTCGTGTGCGAATCGGTTGCCACTAAGATCATCCCTGGATATACTAAGCCAGCCTCCGGCATTACCTGATGGCAAACTCCTTTATTAATATCAAAATGATACTTGAGATTTTGGTCAGTGGCAAATGTGCGCATCTCCTTATGGATTTGGGCAGATTTTACGGTTGGTGCTGGTGCATAATGGTCAAAAATAAAAGCTGCTTTATTGGGGTCCCAAACTTTTTTACCACCCATTTCGTAAAATGAATAAATGGTCTGTAAATACAAATCATTAATTTCGACAAAATCGACTTTGCAATTGACAATTTCCCCTGCGGCCACTTGATCGCGACCAGCTGCTTTTGCCAATATTTTTTCGATTGCATGCATCCTATTACCTCCTCACTTATATTTCTTTCAGGATAAATCAAATCAGTTAGCTATTACCCTAACTCCTAAAGTGACTGACCCCCCTCGTTCGGACGAGGCTTCTTATCAAATATCGCTAATCTCTTTCCTATTCGACTAAAGCCAAGTGAACCCTGCTTTTTTGTATGAAGAAATCCCCCTGTCTCGTCATGGTTTGACAGCGTCCAAAACCATTCCACTAAAGGGATCTATCACCCGCCTTATTCCGTTCGAAAAAAGATAGTTGCATGATCATCAGCCTGCATTCACAACTATTATAGGTATAAATGAGCACGAGTTGGTTAATCTATGATAAAATATAGGATATACATGAACATCGGAGGCAATTATGAAAAAACAAGAGATGATTGACGCCATCACTATGAGACTTCGCTCATTAGGTGTGTTTCCCCAAGAGAGTACTGTAACAGATATTGAGATTCAAGAAGAATTTTTGGACGCCGAATGGTCCACGGGCAAAAAGAAAATTGAATATAGAGCCTTAGCATTGCTCGACGAAGACCAAAACACTTTGTATTTTTGGGAGTTTAAGAAAGAAACCAGTGCGGGATTCTCTTTTGGTTTTAAGTCAGAGAAATCAAGTCAAGCCTGTGCAACCGTATATCGCCATGTGAAGGGTATCGGGTACGGTCCAGAAGGAAAAGCGTATGAATATGACTTGGATCTTGGAGCCATCACCAGAACTTTTAAAGAGATTGCAACGAATGAAGGCTGGAAGTTTAGAGTCGTACTCAGTAAACGGAAAGCTTCATACGATCACTAACTCCGAAATTGTTGAACAGTCAAAACTGAAGTTTGCAGTTTTAAGCGAAGGACCAACATGTATTTAGACACTTTATGGGGTTTTATTGGATCGATTGATCTTGTGATGATCCTTGATTCTATGTTAAACAGATCCTATTACTTTGTACTTGGAGTCAAACCCGCTTGTGCATGATCAAATATGATCATTAAGTGTGCCCATTTTTACAGAATAAACAAGGTATGTTCAGATAAATCAAACCGATATTCAGCGCTGACAGTTAGGGAGGAATCAAACATGGATACACAAGAAGTTACTTATCCAATAGCTTTATTCAATGGTACCATAGCAACGACCAATGGTCTGTATCGTATTGACGATATCTCAATACCTGAAGCAAAAGCACTCATTGACACACATGGTTTTATCTCAGCAATTGGACATGAGTCGACTGCCCAAATCATGAGTGATGTATTTGAACAAGATATTAAGATGAGTCGCATACAATTTAGGCAGCAAATTGGGCAATTAGCCATTGTTTTTAAACTGAATAAACGACCAGCAGAAGGATCTATTTTAGTGAGAGATGAGATTGAGAGAATCGGATACACTTTTAAAATAATGCGTCGATTAGAGTAGTCATTCGAATTGTAAAAGTCTATAAGGAATAATGTTTTCCCTTTTCATTGTCTTAATGCTTTTTGTCACCGTTAATCCACAACCAAGCCATCACTGAATTAGGTGGCTTTTCTTTTTTAGCATGTTCTTTTCAATATTGGCATCACGAGTTTAAACACTAAAACCGCCCTCCGTTAAAACAGGGGACGGTTCTATACGCATTCGCTAGCGTATATCAGAAATAGGCTAGACGTGAAGGTGCTATAATTTATAACTTAGCACAATAGTACTTGATCGCTTCGCTTATAAATTCAGCTAATCCTGCACCATGTTTATTGATGTTCTTTGTAAACCGCTCATCCGCCACATACATCTGCCCTAAGCCAGCTAAGATTTCATTTGTGCATTGATAGAAGTTATGTGTAATATGAGCCTGCCACTCTTTAACAAGCTGTTGTACTTCTGGATCATCGACAGAGCGATTCCGCAATTCTGCAAATGCAGCATAAATTCGATTTTGATCCTCTTGAATACGCTGCCAGTCGGCCGATTGATAGTTAGCTGTTTTCTCACTACTCTCTTGGTAAGCAACACTAGTGCCCCATCGCTTTTTTACTTCCTCGCGATGTTCCTCTTTATGCTTTTCAATGGCACTCATATCAAATGCCTTAAAATCCTTTCGTTTCACTTTTATGGTTCCTTTCTCTAAAATAAGATGATCGAGTTGCTTTCGTATGTTCTCTAGTCGTACGATTTGGAGATCAAGCAATTCGCGCTGCTGAATCAGTGTATTCAAACGCATGGTTTCGCTACTATCCAACATCTGTCTAATTTCTGCTAGCTTGAAATCAAACTCGCGATATAATTTAATTTGCCATAATACGGCTAAATCACGATCCGAGTAAAGACGATATCCCGCTTCGGTCGTTTGTTCCGGACTCAATAAACCAATTTGATCGTAATGATGGAGCATACGCACGGTCATGCCAGCCAAGTCTGCTGCTTGCTTGATTTTATACATCTTAATCACCTCAAGAGTATTGTAAACCATGACACAATGTCATAGTCAAGCTTTTTCTCTTTTTTTTACGCCCTTATTGCAGGAACATTACGCTTATTACAGAAATAACCCCCATATATTACCGAAGGAGTGACATGATGAATTTCAAAGAAGGCATAATTGTTAATGGTCAAGAACTGCGTGACACCATCGTTTATGTAAACGGTGAGTTTTGTCGCAAATCAGAAGCTAAAATTTCAATTTACGACAGCGGATTCCAACATGGAGATGGGGTCTATGAAGGCATTCGTGTTTATGGTAACCGCATTTATATGCTACGCGAACACGTCAAACGCCTTTATGAATCCTGCAAAACCCTCAACATTGAGGTCTCTGTTTCTCAAGAAGAAATGATCGAGATTTGTAAGGAAACTATCCGCCGCAATATTGCCATCGGTATTGAGAATATTCACATCCGCCTCCAAGTCACACGTGGCCAAAAAGGGATGACGGGCATGAACCCTCATATGAATATTACCAATTGTTCTATTGTGCTTTGTGTCGATGAGAAAAAGCCCATTTTTAATAAAGCAGGTGTCAAGCTAATTACCTCAACTTTTAAACGCTATACACCACATTATCTTGATGCCAAAATCCACGATTGTAACCAGCTTAATCAGATTATGGCGGTCATGGAAGCTAACCGTCAAGGCGCAGACGAGGCCATTATGCTTGATGAATTGGGATTTGTCTCAGAAACCAATAGCTGCACCTTACTGATGGTTAAAGACAACACACTTTTACTCCCAACTGGGGATTATATTCTGATTGGCATCACCCGCAAAACACTGATGGAAATTGCCAGAGAGCAAGGTATGGGCGTTGTAGAACGCAACCTATCCGTTCACGAATTTTATAATGCAGATGAAGTATTTATGTGTGGAACGGTCGGTGAAATTACCCCCGTTTATGAAATCGACGGTCGCACTATAGGGCTAGAAGTCCCTGGTCCTTGTACCCAAATGTTTGGAAGAGAGTACGCTAAAAAAACGGCCAAGTACGGAATTCCAGTGGAGTAAACGATCGTGTATAAACGCCTACAGAAGAAGCTAGCGGAGTTTGAACTCGACGCCTTCCTAGTGACGGAAGCGACCAACGTCAATTGGCTATGCCATAAAGGGAACTACTTTCTGCCTGCCAATCTGCTGATCACCTCGGACAAGGTCTGGCTGGCAACAACGTCGCGTAATTTTCCGGCTTTTGAGACGATGTACCCAGAGTACCGACTGATTAGAGGCAGCCTGGAAACCCTTTTGGGTATAGCAAAGGAACTGAAGCTGCGTAAGATCGGTTTTGAGAGCCACCGCATGGCCTGGCAGCAGGCTCAGAAGATCATGAAGGGCTTCCCTGAACAGGTCTGGGTCCGCTGTACAGATTTCATCGAAGACCTGCGTTTAGTCAAGACAATCGATGAAATTGAGTTGATCGCAGA
This sequence comes from uncultured Clostridiaceae bacterium, assembly GCA_964625175.1. Taxonomy (GTDB): domain Bacteria; phylum Bacillota; class UBA994; order PWPR01; family PWPR01; genus CAZVAO01. Next base: position 1,193 of record CAZVAO010000045.1, on the reverse strand, counting down.
GGCAACCGCCATGGCGGACCGCGCCTATCTTGAGTTTCTCAACCACCTGAAGATCGGTATGACAGAGAAAGAAGCTAAGGCCTTATTTGTTAATCTACTTTATCAACAGGGTGCTGACCATCTCAGTTTTGATTTGCTGCTCGCTTCAGGGAAACGTTGTTTTCTGCCCCACTCCCAACCGACAGATAAGATTATTCAGCATGGTGACTTCGTGCTGATGGATTTCGGGATCATCTATAATGGCTACTGTTCCGATACCACCCGAACCGTTGTCATGGGGGAAGCCACAGAAAGACAGGAATACGTTTACAATAAAGTATTGCAGTCGCAAATCCATGCGCTTGAACACATTAAAGCTGGGATGACGGCCCACGACTGCGATGCTCTGGCACGCGAACTACTCATTAAAGATGCTGATCTCAAACCCTATTGTTTCGATTATGGACTAGGTCATGGCCTAGGGATGACCGTCCACGAAAAGCCCCGTTTCAAACCGAATAGCAATTATATTATGAAAACCAGCACCGTCATGTCCGTGGAACCCGGCATCTACATACCTGACTGGGGTGGAATTCGTATCGAAGACCTCTTGGTTGTAGGACCGGAAGCACCCGGGCGCAATTTGACCCATGCCCCTAAAGAACTGATTGTGCTGTGAGGTTAGCTACATGATTGCTAACAATAGTGAAACGATGTTTGAACGATGCTAACGATGGCATAATAGAGGATAATCCCTAACCCATTTTCTCCTTAAAAAGAACCCTGTTATTTTAGGAGAAAAACTGATATAATACCTGTGGTAATCTTGACCAGATTACCGCGTGGAGAGGTGGCAGAGCGGTTGATTGTGGCAGTCTCGAAAACTGTTGTGCTGTAAGGCACCGGGGGTTCGAATCCCCCCCTCTCCGCCAAGTGGCTTTCAAAAATACCATCTCTATGGTGTTTTGAAAGCCGTTTTTTAATCATTAAAGGATTCGAACCCCGAGAGAGTTTTTCCCGTTAAGAAAACATATATGTTTTTAGGGAAAAATAAGGAGGGACAGCATAGTCCCGACGTAGGGTTTGGCTTTGCCAAACATCGAATCCCCCCCTCTCCGCCAACTATAAAGGACTATCAATCAGTTGATAGTCCTTTTTATTTGGCGGAATGAAGTTTGCCTATCGGCAAGTTAAGCGGGCTTCGCCCGTGAAGG
>CAZVAO010000044.1:12915-18419 GCA_964625175.1 uncultured Clostridiaceae bacterium | reverse complement strand
CCTGACTCCTGACTCCTGACTCCTGACTCCTGACTCCTGACTCCTGACTCCTGACCAACTTCTAACTATAACAAGGAATATGATCTACGATGTCGAAAAATAGTGAATAACTGAGAATAGTCGTCATATAGCCCGAATAAGGAGCGTTAAAATGCTAAATCAAGAATTAATTCGCCAAGAATGTGGTCATCTACTGAAAGTTCACTATTTGAACAGTGCCTCCAAAGCGATTCCTCCACGAAGTGTACAAAAAGCTTATCATCGTTTTATGGATGATTATGTTGAACACTATGGGGTAGATGTGAAGGAAGGCTTCCAAGTGACGATTGATGAGGCGCGTGAGCAGCTTGCTCGCTTGATTAACGCCAAGCCTTCAGAGATCGGCTTTGTGAAGAATACGTCTGAGGGTATCGGCATTATCGCCAATGGCTATCCGTTTAAATCCGGGGATAATGTGATTTTACCGTATCTGGAACACTGCGCGAATAAAAACGTTTGGGTAAAAAAGCAAGCGGATGGTCTTGAAGTCCGGATGATTCCAACGGTTAATTGGGATATTCGAACGGCTGACATTGAAGCAGCGATTGATGAGCATACTAGGGCCATTGCCATCGCTTCTGTAGAATATACAACTGGACTGCGTTGTGATTTGGAGGCGGTTGGAAAACTGTGTGAAACCTATGGGTTGTTGTTGATCGTAGATGCCATTCAGTCTGTCGGTCGTTTGGAAATGGATGTTAAGGCCTGCCATATCGACTACTTGTCTTGCGGAGGACATAAAGGGTTACTGGGAACGTACGGTGTAGGCTTTATCTATTGCTCTTCCGATTTAATTCAGCAAATTATTCCCCCTTATTCCGCACAGCAGTCCGCTACCTTTGTGGATGACGAAGGTTCTTATTCGTTGGATTGGCTTCCTGACAGCCGTAGGATTGAGGGGGGCAATATGAATTACGCAGGAATTGCTGCGCTTAACGAGGGTGCAAAACTGCTTAATAACTTAGGTATTGCCAATATTGAGGCCCATATTTTGCGTTTGGAGCAAGAGTTCCTTGAGGCAATTGAAGGTCTTCCTTATGTGAAGCGCATTCCCGAAGATCCTGCAAAATGGTCAGGAACGGTCTGTCTGGAATATCCAGCTGGGCTTAAAAAGACACTTAAACAGTTATTTTCTGAGCGCAACATCTATGTCACGTTCAATTTGAATTATTTTCGAGTTTCTTTTGGATTCTTTAATACACTAGCAGATGTCGAGGCAATGGTCGGCGCTATGAAGGATGGATTAAGCTTAGTATAAAAGCGAAGGTAAACAGACCAGTTCGATATTGAAAAAGTGGTGGGTAACGATATAGGGTCAGGAATGATTTGCTTCCATATACGGTGATTACTGCTGACATCGCTGTGTTTTCTTTTAGCTAAGCATTGAAACGAAATATTTGCCTGCAAATCGAAGCTGCACAGTATAATGTGTGGCTTTTTGGCATATCTTTGTAATATAATGGTTTTATACAAGGAATTAATGGTTTTATGACGAAAGACAATCATAAATGATTATTTTCACGAGATCGAAATAGGAGTGTTGAAATGCTTAATCAAGAACTTATTAACCAAGAATTTGATCAGATCCAGGACGTCCACTATCTGAATATTGCTTCTTTGGCCATCCCGCCTCACTGCGTTCAGAAAGCCTACCAAGGGTTTATGAACGATTATATTGCTTTTTTTGGAGCAGATGTCAAGGATCGTTTTACTGCCACCGCTGATGAAGCACGTGACCAGCTCGCACAATTAATTAATGCGAAACCTTCAGAGATTGGATTCGTTAAGAACACCTCTGAGGGGATGGGGATTATCGCCAACGGCTATCCATTCAAATCGGGAGAGAATATCATTATTACGGACCAAGAACACGGTGCAAATATGAATGTCTGGATCGAGTTGCAAAATAAGGGCTTGGAAGTTCGATTTGTGCCGACTATTGATAAGGACATTCGTATTGCAGATATAAAAGCAGCTATTGATGATAAGACACGAGCAATTTCCATTGCATCAGTTCAGTATACCAGCGGAATACGCAGTGATTTAGTGGCTCTCGGCAAGATTTGCAAAGATCGCGGGTTGCTCTTCATTGTCGATGCGATTCAGTCTATTGGGCGCTTAAAGCTAGATGTTCAGGAAGCGAATATCGATTATCTGGCATGTGGAGGTCATAAAGGTCTACTCGGGACATACGGAGTCGGGTTTATTTACTGTCGGTCGGACCTGATCGGACAAGTGATCCCGCCATATTCCTGCCACCAATCCGCTTTGGCTATTGAAGATGGTGGCGTTTACACCCTCAAATGGCGCAAAGATAGCCGTAAGGTTGAAGCGGGTTGCTTGAATTATGCAGGTATTGCGGCACTCAATGCCGGAGCCAAACTCCTTAACACGTTGGGTATAGCTGCAATTGAAGCACATATTCTGGGCCTGGAGCAAGAATTAGTTGAGGCAATTGATGGACTCCCTTATGTAGCACGCAATCCTGCTGATCCTGCAAAACGTTCTGGGATTCTCTGTTTAGAATACCCACCTGAACTCAAGAATGCCTTGCAGCAATTATTTGCAGATCGCAAGATCTATGTGACCTTCCGTTTGAATTATATCAGAATTTCTTTCGGACTCTATAATACAGCGGCTGATGTACAAGCTATGGCTGACGCCTTAAGGGATGGTCTTAACTTAGTATAAAGTGCTTAATTTTTGGGTGGTCGGAGACCACGATTAACGATAGATGAGGTGATGCCGATGTTTAAAAAGACGTTTTTTAATCTCAGTAAGAAGATCTATTTCACGCCAGCCTTATTCAGTATTATTGCACTAGGCACGTTTTTCTCAATTTTATATTTAGATCTCAATGTTATTCCTCAATATCAAGACGCACTGCCGCGTATCCTCATCACAGATATTGAGCTCGGGAAAACGATTTTTGCGACCCTAATTGGGGCGATACTTACGATGCTAACGATTACATTTACAACGATGTTAGTCGTGTTAACCCTATATGGGGCCCAATTATCTCCACGCGCGATGCAGGATTTCTTAGAGAAGAAAACAACACTGAGAACATTGGGTTATTTCAGTGGGGTCTTCATATTCTGTTTAGTTGCACTCTTTTTTATGAAGCCCAGTACAGCAGAAACCCTAGTCCTAGCCCCCCTCAGTGGAATTGTTGTGACTGTATTTTGTATATTTGTGTTCATCTATTTTGTTTTTGATGTCTCAAAATCGATTCAAGTCAATCTGTATATTCAGACGCTGGTGGATGAGAATCAAGAAGCTATTGAGCGCACCTTTGCAATTGATGAGATGGACAACGGGATTACCAGTAAGATGCCAGAAGGATTCGAGGAAAGTATCCAGAGTGAAGGAATCGCCATTGAGAGCAAAACGGTTGGATTTATTCAACTTTATAAAGTCAATAGACTGTGGGAATTCGCAAAAAAGAATAGTATTATTATCTACTGTGATACCAAAGTAGGGGAGCATGTCTTAGAAGATACCGTTTTGATGCATGTTTATAATGCAAATGAGGAATTTAAGGAAAATCTCTGGGATAATCGCGAGTATCTGATGAAGTCTCTGCTTATCGGCGATGAAACGAATAAACACGATGACGTTGAGCTTGGATTGCGTAAGTTGGTGGAAATTGCAGTGCGGGCGCTATCTCCAGGCATTAATGATCCGAATACAGCGATTTATTGTATTCGCAATCTCGGATTTCTTTTGGGGAAAATCGGTGAGCGTTTTGATCGCATGTACTACTTGGATGAGGATAATGAGGCCGTATTAGTTGTACAGAACACGCCTTTTGTGAAATTGCTTTATCAGTCATTCTATCAGATCGCCCTTCATGGGTCGAATGACTTATTTGTTATGTCATCCTTATTTGAGGCTTTGACCATCATAGCACGCGGAGACAACAAGGAAGTCAATCATGAAGTTTGGGAGTTTGGGAAATATCTAACTGAGTCTCTCAAAGACTTAAAATTGCGAGAATTGGACCGCATCCATATCAATTCAAAAATCTACCAGTTGGCTGTCGAAACCAAGCAGAATCCAATGAGTATCTTACTGGGAAGCAAAGGAGAACAAAAAATTATACTTAATAAGTAAAGGAGAGGTGTTGGATTATGAAAAAGCAAACGTATAAAGGCTATCAAGCCTACTCTTACCTAACAGCTGGTGTGGATTACCCAGAATTTAAAATGAGCAAGTGGGATCGGTTTGGTCGCTATAAAATCGAATTAACAGATGCTCAAGAGGCAGAAGTAGAACGATTGAATAAAGAGATTCTCTACATGTCGCTGCATGACCATCCGGTTTACTTTCCCGATGATATTTACGAAACGTCGGACTATACCCGTGCAGGTCGTCAGTTTACTGCCTATGATGCGTTGGCAGAGTCTTATATCGACTGTGTGTTTGACAACATGATTGATGGGATGAGCAATAGCCATTCATTGAGCGGCTGGAAATGGTCAGAAGTTATTCATGACTTGGGTATGCGGCTCTGTGATATTGCCCACCAAGACTTTTTGGTCCATTGTAAGACAGTCGATGATATCCTGCGTGCCAAGGTCGAGGGAAAAATTGGTTGGGTAGCGGTTGTCGAGGGAGCCGCGCCGATTGAGAATGAATTAGACCGTATTGATGTGCTTTATGGTCTAGGGGTAAGGCAACTTGGCGTAACCTATTCCCAGGCCAATAGTTTGGGTAACGGTTGCAAGGAGAACAACGACAGTGGGCTGACACACTTTGGACGTGCTGCCGTCGAACGTATGAATAAGGTGGGCATGTTGATTGATGTCTCACACTGCGGACCACAAACAGCACTCGATGCAATTGAATTATCACGTGATCCGATGATTGTTAGCCATGTGGGGGCTAGAGCACTGTGGGATATCAAGCGCTTATTCTCAGACCAGGCTATTAAAGCAACTGCAGAAAAGGGTGGCGTTATTGCGGTTGAGTCCGCACCCCATACGACCATGTCTCATACTAACAATACACATAATATCGATTCTGTAATGGAGCATTTTGAGTATATCGCCAATCTAGTGGGCATTGACCATGTTGGCTTCGGAGTTGACACGCTCTACGGTAATCATGTTGGACTGCACGGTGTGTTTGCATCCCGTTTTACCAGCAAGGATGCCGCGGATATCCCTAAACATGAGAAGGTTGCCTATGTGAGGGGGCTGGAGAATCCCACGGAGGCTTCTTGGAATATCCTGCGCTGGCTTGTGAAGAAGGGTTACAGCGATAGCGATATTGAAAAAGTGCTGAGTGGTAATGCCCTGCGTGTATTGCGCCAAGTTTGGAAATAAGGCATAAGATTTAATAGCTTTTCGTAGAATTAAGCCCTCGAGTAATCGGGGGCTTAAGGTATTTAGAAATGCTTAATACAGGATAATAAGGAAGTGCAGGGAATTATACTATATAAAAATAAATCGTCTAAGTGA
>CAZVAO010000044.1:0-12905 GCA_964625175.1 uncultured Clostridiaceae bacterium | reverse complement strand
AACGGGTGGGCTGAAGAGCGCACCCGTTATTATTTATTGCTCAAGGGTTATCCATATTAAATGGGTATAGACAGTTTAGTTTTGAGCCTATAAGATATGGAGAAGAGACAGGTTTTATGAGGACATTATAAGTGATAATTAAGGAAATGATCTGTCCTATGAATTTTTAAAAATTTCAAAGAGGGTGAGAGGGTGAAAAAAATGGAACATATTTTAGTAGTTGAGGATGATCAAACGACAGCTATGGGGATTGAATATGCGCTTCAGGGTGAAGGCTATGGCGTTAAGATCACGAATACCTTAAAGGAAGCGCAAGCCTCATACAATAAGGATAGCTTTGACCTGATTCTGTTGGATCTTAATTTACCTGATGGATCAGGCTATCAATTCTGTCAGGAAGTTCGTCAACGCAGTAAAGTCCCCATTATTTTTCTAACAGCGGTTGAAGAAGAGGCGAATATTGTGATGGGTTTTGATTTTGGGGCGGATGATTACATAACAAAGCCTTTCAGATTAAGAGAGCTTCACTCACGAATTAAGGCGGCATTAAGGAGGGCAGGGAGTAGCGAGGCAGAGCGTCTAACAGCGGGCAATATCTCGATTATTCCTAGCACGGGTAAGGTGTATCGTGATCATTTAGAGATTAATTTAACAGCTCTCGAATATCGTCTTCTGTTGACACTTTTCAACCATAAAAACAGTGTATTTACCCGTGATTATCTACTTTCTTCCATCTGGGACGATGCTGGCAATTATGTTACAGACAACACACTGACTGTTTATATTAAGCGTTTGCGAGAAAAAATTGAGGAAAATCCTCAAGATCCTCAAATTATTGTGACGGTGCGTGGACGCGGATATCAAGTTAAGTCATGATAGGGATCAGATAAAAAATGAAGGGAAAAACCAAAGATTTAATCAAGAATAGCCATATGCGATTCTTGGCAATACAATTACTGGGACTGTCGAGCTTAGCAGGAGTGACCATCGCGGGACTCTATCAAATGCAGGATCATGGCAGGCTTGTCTGGATCATGTCAGTTATCTTTTGCTATTTTGGACTCGTCCTATATTGTGTTCATCAATATTTGGCATCGTTTTATCAGGAGATTGACGATTTATCATCCTATTTACAGCGCCTTGAGGATCTCGACTATGGAGTAGACATACGGGATAACCGAGAGGGCTCTCTTAGCATCCTTAAGAACGATATATACAAATTGATCACTCGCCTACAAAACACATCGTCTTTAGCTGAGCAAGAACAGATTTATTTGAATAATGCACTTGCCGAAATGTCCCATCAATTGAAAACGCCTTTGACAGCTTTGCAGGTCATCTCTGACTTGCTACGTGAGGATTTACCACTGGAAAAACGTGAAGAATTTTTGGTTTCGATGGATCGCCAGTTATCTCGGCTTAGCTGGATTATCCAATCCTTACTCAAATTTTCTAAGTTTGATGCTAAGACGATAATCTTAGCCAAAAACGAAATTTACATGCAAGAATTGTTAAATAATGTGCAGCAACAGTTAGAAATCATACTTGAATTACGGGAGCAAAAGATTATTATCGAAGGTGAAGATGATGTGTCTTTTAATGGAGATTATAAGTGGATTAGTGAAGCCCTAATCAATATCGTAAAAAACTGCAGTGAACATAGCCCTGCTGAGTCGGATATTAGAATAAAATATTTGAAAACACCGCAGTACACCCAAATTCAGATTGTTGACCACGGATCGGGCATTGCACCTCAAGACCTGCCACATATTTTTAAACGATTTTATCGAGGGCAGAATGCAGGACCAGATAGTGTTGGGATTGGTCTCGCTATGGCGAAGACAATTATTGAACATCAGAGCGGTTACATTACGGTGAAGAGTGTAGTTGACGTGGGTTCTGAATTCGATATCAAATTCTACTCCTAGTAATCTTAAAATTGATCCATAAGAAAGTCCTGCATTGTAAGCAATGTGGGCTTCTATTTTGCAAGACACCAATGCGAATGTGACTAAAATGTCACCGAAAAAGTCACAGGGTATTCATAGAGCATTGCTATACTGTGGGTATTGAATTTGATGGAGGTTATTTTAATGGAAATTTTACGAGTCGCTAAACTATCAAAGTTTTACGGTAGGGGCAATGCTCAGGTCAGAGCTTTAGATGATGTCAGTTTCACAGTAGAAAAGGGAGAATTTATCGCCATAACTGGCATGTCTGGTTCGGGCAAATCCACGCTTATGCATATTCTGGGTGGCGTAGATACGCCTTCAAAGGGAAGAGTTTTCATTGATGGTGTAGATATCTACTCTCTAAACGAAACGCAGTTAGCGATCTTTCGCAGGCGTCAGGTGGGTTTGATCTACCAATTCTATAATTTGATCCCAATTCTCAACGTCGAAGAGAATATCAGCATGCCGATTTTATTGGATGGGCGCAAAATGGATTCAAAGAAAATGGATCAAATGTTGGAACGATTAAGGCTTTCGGAACGGCGAGGCCACCTCCCTAACCAATTATCTGGTGGACAACAGCAGCGTGTTTCGATTGGGCGCGCCCTGATTTACAATCCTGCTATTATTCTGGCGGATGAGCCCACGGGTAATTTAGACAGTAAAAATTCTCAAGAGATTATGGAATACTTAAAGATAGCTAATCTTAAATATCAGCAAACCCTGATGATCATTACACACGATATGAACCTGGCTATGCAAGCGAAAAGGGTAATGAAGCTTGAGGATGGTCGGATCATTAGTGACGAGGTCATCCGCTAATGGCATTCCTAGCAAATTATGCGTTTCGATCGTTAAAAAAGAATAAGAAAAGAACGGCAGTGACCATTGTTGGGGTTATTTTAGCAACGGCTCTGATGATGGGAACCTTTTTGCTGGGCGATAGTGCTCAAGATTTTTTGATTCGAATGGAGATATTAAATACAGGCGATTACCATGCTTGTTTTACTGGGGTGACCATGGAACAGGCCAATCAACTTGCCACGGATGACTCTGTAAGTAGCCAGAGCTTGTCGCAGGCGCTCGCCTACAGTCCTATTGAGAACCCCGCAAACACTGCAAAGCCCTATATCTTCGTACAGGCCTATGATAAAAAGGCACTCGACGCTTTTAATGTAGAGCTCTTAAACGGCAGAATGCCAGTGAGAGATGATGAAATCTTGGTTCCAGAACACTATCTTGAAGCTGAACAAAGATTAACTCTAGGCACAGTCATCAATATTAGGCGTGGCATCCGGCGTGGGCCCGATGGGACTTCCTTTAATCAAAAAACTGCCTATCACAACGAGACTTGGGTGGAAGAAGGTCAGGCCACCCTCTACAAAGTGGTTGGTACGATTAAACGGTTGCCTAGTGAACCTTTCACAGCGCCTGGTTATACATTTATAACCTACCTAGATGCACAAGCACTTGCTCCAGACGCGACAATCGATAGTTACCTTAAACTACATAAGCCAAAGGATGTTTATGAGGTGATGCCACAACTTGCTGGAACAATTAATGCGGATTTTCAAACAAATGATAGCGTTTTGCGTATGATGGGAATCAGCGATAACGCTTCAATCAATAAAATGCTCTTTGGGGTAATTGCTGTTCTGTTGACGATTATCGTTATTGCCTCAATATCACTCATATACAATTCGTTTTCGATTGCTGTGGCCGAACGTCAGAAACAGTTTGGTCATATGCGCAGCATTGGGGCTACGCCTCGTCAAATAAGACAAATGGTTTATTGGGAAGCTACCATGATTGGTTTGGTGTCTTTTCCGATAGGGGTGCTAAGTGGCATCGTTGGAATTAAGATAGTATTGTTAATCATCAATCGCTATCTTGCGGAGCTATCTGTTTTCGATATGGGCATGTCTTTTGTAATTGCTCCTGATAAAATTGCCTTAACTTTGATATTTCTAATACTTACACTCTTTCTATCCACCTATCTGCCAGCGCGACGTAGCGGTCGGGCGACAATCATTGCAGGCATTCGTCAACAGGAGAATATTGTTGTTCCAAGGCGATCTTGGGTCGTTGGAAGTTGGTTGATGAAAAAGATCTTTGGGTTTGAAGCCGAGTTAGCACAGAAAAATTTAAAAAGGAGCCGTAAGAAGTATAACAGCACCATTATCTCATTGGCGATATCCGTTTTATTATTTGTGGTGACTTCAAGTTTTATCACTTCTGTATTCGATTCAACGGATAATATCTATCAGGAAGCAGATTTTGATATTGTGATCGTTGGAAACACTATTGACGGGGTCAATCAATTGACACCTCAGATTGTGAAGCGTTTAAAAGCAGATATTGAAGATCAAGACATAATATTGAGTGATCTGCGTTTTGGAATGGCTAAGATGCAAGTGCCTATGGAGCAATTTAACGAGGATATGTTGGATATTTTCAAAAGCAACTTTACATTTAACAGCAATCAAATAGCAATGACAGCAAGTATTTATGAAATGAATGATCGTGATTTCCTGAAGCTATGCTCAGCGAACGATTTAGATGTTACAAAACTTACGGATCCAACACATCCACAGGGTATTTATGTCGCAGAAAGTAGGATCCGCTATGGGAAAATTTATTATAAACCATTAATGATCTATCAAGTTTCCGAATCCTTTGGATTAATAACCGACGAAGATAGGCCAGGAGAATTAGCTGTTGGCGCTGTAATTAGTGAAGCCCCATTTGCAGTGCAGCCAAGCAGTTTAAGGCCTACGATTATTGTTAGTGAAACTGTGGGTGAACACTTGAGAACACAGGGTATATATCTTTATTCAGAGTATGAAGTTTATATCGCTACAGAGGATCCGGATGCGATGGCACTATGGCTCGAAGACCAAAATCTTGGTGAGGGGCTTCACATTTTGAATATTGGAGAAAGCAATCGCCAAATGGCCAGTGTCCGTCTTATCGCCAGTTTGCTTTGCTATGGTTTTATAGCATTGATTACCTTAATCGGTATTTCCAACTTGTATAATGCGATTAGTACAAATATTATGCTGAGACAGCGGGAATTTGCCATATTCCGATCCGTAGGTATGGATCCTCATAGTTTTCATAAGATGCTCAACATAGAAAGTGCCCTTTATGGGTTTGGAGCCTTGCTAGTTGCTATTCCCCTGTCGTTAATCGCCTCATGGTTTCTATTAAAGAGTTTTGGTAATATTTTTGTTAGCAATCAGTTACTGTTCAATGCCTTACCGTGGGCGGCTGTTGTCCAAGCAAGCTTGGGTATTATTGTACTGATTTTCGTGATGATGCGGTACAGTGTTGCCCAGGTCAAAGATGATAATATCGCTGAAACACTGCGTCTTGAGAATATTTAAAGTCGTTCAAGCCTGCGAGTAGTCGTGGGCTTAAAGCTATTTAACGAGTAAAAACAGGTTTCTGGGTAAAAATAGTGAATAGTATAAAATAAATAGTGAAGATGATGTCGAATTCAAGAATAGCTAGTAGTTAAGTGAAACAAGATATTTGTATTTTTTAGTGTTTAGATTCGACGGGAAAGGGGCAAAGATGAAACAAGGGAATTATGCTAGACATGCGGCTATTTGGGATTGGGGTGGAGTGGATCGCACACAAGAGTTTGAGTATTGGCTAATCGAAGCCCAATCATATGGTTCTAAGGTGCTTTCCCTGATGTCCGCAATTGGCGAAACAGGGGCCTATCTAGCGGTTAACGGTTTTAACGTTACTGCTTTAGACCTAACTCCTGAAATGATTGCCGAAGGACAGCGGCGTTTTGGCCATCTGAACAAATTGGAATTTATTCATGCTAATGTGCTGGATTTTGACTTAAGTGAGAAGCAATACGACTATGCATTTATTGGGTCCACTGACTTACATCATTTACATTCGCTCGAAGAAGTGGAAGATATGCTAAGCAATATAGCTGTTCATTTACGTCAAGGTGGAGGGCTGGGCTTAGAGTTGTGGTATCCGAGTACTAAGTCGTGGCATTCTCCGCCTAGGCGTTTCGAACCCCAGAATAAGGTGCTTCAACAGCAAGTTTGGAAGGAAGGATCGACCTCCTATGATGTGGTCACGAAACAGATAAGGATTAATCAGACAGTCTTTATCAAGGATGGTGAAAATTTAGAACGGTTTAGTCACGAACTCACCATGCAATTATATGAGCGAGCGGATGTAGTAGAGTTATTAAAGATGTGTGGTTTTCAAGTGATTCAGGAATATGGAGATTATCAGAGAAACCCATGGTCACCAAAAAGTCAGAAGTGGTTGATCGCAGCAATCAAGGAATGATTTAACTTTATATTTTTACGCTTAGCTAGAGAACGATTAGAGGATCAATGAAAAATGTGATAGAAAGGTGATGTTTATGAAGAGAGTATTAGTAGCATTTGTTATGGTCATGTTGGTCTTCAGTGGCTGTACGAAAGAAGTGGAGATTGAAATGATGACGGGGACGCGAAGCGAAATTGCAGCGCAATATATCGCAGATATGGAAGCGAAGGACCTAAAACGCTTGCTAGGGGCTTATCATTATTCACCAGAGATGCAGCAAGCAATGAATGAAACACTGTGGATTGGTATTTATGCTGACATGCAAAGCAAGTTTGGTACTTGGGTTGAGACCCATGATTACGCAGAGGTTGAGCAGAGTGGCTATAATATTGTGGCCTATGAGGTTGAATTCTCAGATAAACGTGCCACAATCAATATTGTTTTTGAGGCAGATGATGCAATAGCAGGCATCAACTATTTAGAGAAAGCAGCAGCAGTCAGTTTACCAGCGGATGCGCAGGAAGTTGAAGTAACCATTGGTGAAGATTTCCCGTTAGGCGGCACGCTGACTTTACCAGCAGGTGAAGGTCCGTTTCCATGCGTCATCCTCATCCAAGGCTCTGGCCCATCTGATCGCGATGAGACAGTCTTAGAGAATAAACCATTCCGTGATATTGCTTATGGTTTGGCCGAGCAGGGTGTTGCCTCCTATCGATTTGACAAGCGCACTTTCGTATATGGTGCTAGTATTGATTCAGCTACGTTCACTGTTTTTGAAGAAAGCGTTGAAGACGCAACGTTCGCGCTTGCGGCAATGTTAGAACAGGATGCGATTAATGCGAACCAGATCTATATCGTTGGACACAGCCTTGGAGGTTATCTCATTCCACGCATTGCTGCAGTGACACCAACAGCAGCTGGTTACGTGAGTCTTGCCGGATCGGTGACACCATTGGCTGAGCTCATCGTTGAACAGATCAATTATATCGCACGGCTTGATGGTAGCGTTGCCCCTGATGAGCAGGCGCAGATTGATGCCGTTACCGAGATGTATCACAGTATTACAAACCTCACAGCCGATTCGAATTTGACTGCACAGGAATTGCTTGGTGCTGACAAAGCCTATTGGTTAGATCTCCAGCCTTATCGTCCCCATGTGCAGGCTCGCGATGAAATAACGAAACCCTTCTTGCTGATGCAAGGCAGTAGGGACTATCAAGTGCCGGTGCACGAGTTTGATCTTTGGAAATCTGAATTGATGCTCAAAGATAATGTTACATTTAAGCTCTATGACGGTCTTAACCACCTGTTGTATTGGGGGGAAGGACCATCATCGCCTGAGGAATATTACACACCAGGACATGTTGACAGCCAATTGATCAAGGATATGGCCGATTGGATAAAGGAACAGTAATAACAAAGAGTGGAAAGGTATTATGCCTTTTCACTCTTTTTTTGAGTAGGGGATCGGTGATGGGTGGTTAAGAGAAAGCAATCTTTCCTTCAGCTATTAAGCACTTCAGCAGTTTACTGTGATCATTGGGGACGGTTCTGTTTTTGCTTTTTAGCGCAATGGGAACGGCCCTGATGAAAGCTGACCCTATAGCAGAGCTCTTACGTCGCTCCGCTCTTCAGAATGAAGTTTTTTTAGTGGGTCAAAGTTTCGTTTGAAATGTATAGACTGTTTAGAGATGCTCGTAAGCGATTACGAAACTCCTCGCACAACAAAAGACTTTTGGTAATCATAATTGGAGTGCTCGTCAAACAGACGTAATCGTGACCTTATTCGTTTGAACCAACTATTAGGGCTACAGAAATGGTAATGATGAACATGGGGAGCACGAAGTCTAGTAGTTGCTTCAGTTATCGATTTAAACAATTGCTTGCCCATTGCTCGCTTTAGTGGGTCCTATCCTCGGAAAAATAGAAGGAATAACTTCCCTTTCCAACTTTCCAACAATTGTTGATGAGGTTACATATTGTGCTCGCTAATTCCGCTTTCCAACCGATAAACAATTGCTAGCCAGCCGCTTGACCATCGCTGGACAATTGCTTGCCCTAGTTTACTACCACGTTAAACGCTTTGCGCTCGTAGGCCTGGCGGCGCGAAGTGCATTCAAAAGCCGCATTGCGGTTATTTAACCTTAGACTATGAGACTATTAAACTTATTATACTATTTAACCCACTAACCTTTTAGTCATCATCAGCGACCAGTTTTAGTTTGGGTTTGGAGCAGTCATCGCAATGATCTAATAACTTAGGTGCAGCATACTTAATTGCAATAGCCCCTAAAGGAGCAGTGACCAGAATAGATAAAACTGCAATGGCCAATATGACCTCTCCACCAGGAAGTCCTAAACTAAGAGGAATTGCACCTATGGCCGCTTGGACCGTTGCTTTAGGCGTATAGGCAATCACAGAAAAAAGTCGTTCTTTTGGGGACAAGGATGACCCTGCAGTAGAGATTAATACCCCAATACTGCGAGCAGAAAGACCAATCATGATGATGGCAAGACCAACTGCCCCTGCTTCAAGGGCAATGTTTATATTAACAGTGGCTCCCACTAAGACAAAGAGGAGTATTTTAGAAAATTCCCAGATGGAACCTAATGGAGCGGTCAGCTGCTTTGCGAGTTGTGGTACGCGTTCTCTGATGACAAATCCCATAGTCATAATGCTCAGAAGGGATGCGATAGCAAGATGGCCGTGTAATGCATCCTCTGCTGCAATCAACAAGGTGGAACACCCGAGCAAAAGAATGATTTTTTGGGTATGGCCGAGGGCTATTTTATTAAAGATATAAACGATAGCAAGGCCAGCAGCGATGCCCAGTCCAACCCCCGAGAGGATGGAGAGGGGGATATTGAGAATCGGACCGATAAGGTTGCCGGGTTCCTCCATAAGAATGCCGAGAAAAGCACTGAAGAACGTGATTGCCACGACATCATCAATCGAAGCACTAGCCAAGATCAAAGTGGGTACACCGCTCTTTTCGCCAAGCCTTTGACCGATGAAATTAAGCATCAGGGGGACAACGACGGCAGGTGAGACAGCCGCGATGATGAAGCCGAGTACGGCGCCTTCTGTAAATGTAAATCCCAGCAGGTAGATTGAGACTACTGCAATTGTAAAACCCTCAAAAATACCTGGGATGAAACTCATCTTCACGGCGGTTCTTCCGACTTTTTGGAGCGTTTCACGACTGATTCCCAATCCCGCACGCAACAAAATGACAATCAAAGCGATTTTGCGCAATTCCGCAGAAATCGACAATACTTTCGCGTCGATTAGGTTCAGAACATAAGGCCCAGAAAGAATCCCTAAAAGTAGCAGCCCAATTAGTCCGGGTAATTTCAGCTTTGTAAACAGCTTGGCAACGATGACTCCCAGAATAAGAAAAAGTGACATAGTAATAAACATGGTTCGCTCCTTAATTTTGGGCATAAAAAACCCTGTACACAGAAATAAGCTGCACACAGGAGTCATTAGCGCTGGGCGGTTAAGGGCGAACTCCATCGCCACTTTCCCGAGTTTATCATAGCCCAACTATTGAGTCAATACGCAATGTTTGCTTGAATACGGTTGGCGAATGCATTAGAATGAAATTAATAGCGAATGTCAGTAAAAAATAGTGCTATAAGGAGATTTTAATATGAAGACAGTCAAAAGAGTGAGCCGCGATCATTTGCACTACGTTTTCAACACGCAACTTGCACCTACTCAACGTGCAGAGACAGGAGAAATCGTCGTCTTTGAATGTGTGGACGCGTACAAGAATCAAATTACGAGTGACAACACTCTATTCTCTGATGTCAATCGTGCATTGAACAATCCAGCAACAGGTCCACTTTATATTAATGGTGCTGAACCAGGTGACGTATTAAAAATAGAGATTTTAAGTATGGATTTAGCAGACCAAGGGGTAATGACTGCGCGTCCTGGTGCAGGGCTTTATGGTGACTTACTCAAGGAATATCAGAGTAAAGTTATACCCGTTAAAAAAGGAAAAGCTTATTTTAATGATCATATCGTGATTGATTTGGTTCCGATGATTGGTGTGATTGGCACCGCTCCAAATGAGGAGATTCTGAGTACTTGGCCGGGCGAACACGGGGGTAATCTTGATATCAAAGATCTACAGAGCGGCACTACTATTTATCTACCCGTCAATGTGCCGGGAGCCCTATTATCCATGGGTGATTTGCACGGTGTTCAGGGGGATGGTGAAACTGTCATCTGTGCGTTAGAGATGAATGGTGAGGTTGCTGTCCGAGTGGACGTTCTCAAACAGCGCCAAGATCTCCCAACACCATTTGTGGTGACTTCAGAAAAATATATCACAACTTTTGCTGCTCGAACACTTGATGAGGCAACCAAGGGGGCTGCCTATAAAATGCATCAATTCTTGTATGACCATTCTGAGTTAACCATGTCAGAATGTGCGATGTTAATGTCTTTAGTGGGCAATCTGCGAATCAGTCAGGTTGTTAATCCCTTGGTAGGAGGAATAATGGATTTCCCTCGTGGTTTACTCGGTGAAAAAGTATTGTTGTAGAATTAGCATATCAAATAATAAAGCAGTTGTGATGAAATACATGGTAGGGGAAGGGACTCGATCAAGGTGGTCTAGCCAGCTACATTGTTCTACTAGCTAGACATGATCTTGGGATTTACGATAAGGAGACATAGATGGAATATATCAAAAGTAGAAGATCCGTTAGAACCTACACAGGAGAGCCTCTGCGGAGCACCGATCAAGCGCTTATAAGAGCTTACTTAAATGATGCGCACAATCTAAGAGGAATCAGTGGGCATACAGTAACGATCCAACTCGTTGAAATGAGTGAAGGTGTAAGTGGCAAGATTGGAACATATGGCATTATCAAAGATGCCCCAGCTTTCTTGATAGTGATGTGTGAAAATACTCAAGAGGGTTTAATGGATTGTGGGTATGTTTTTGAGAAGATGGTTTTATTCCTGCACAAACATCATTTGGGGACCTGTTGGATGGGGGGTACTTTTAATCGGAAGTCGCTCGGTAAAATGGCAATTGACTTGCCGGAGAATCAGTTTATTCCGATCATTTCCCCCGTAGGCTATGCAGCTGCTAAACCCCATTTCGCAGGTGCGTTTATTCGAAGGCAGGCTAAATCGGATACAAGACTCGACTTCAATGAGTTGTTTTATTATAAGAACTTTGACACAGCGATTACCGATCAAGCGATGATGCATTGTCTGGAATATGTGCAGGTAGCACCTAGTGCTTCGAATAAACAACCTTGGCGCATTATTATGAACGAAGATGGCTCAGCTGATTTTTACATTAAACGCACAGCCAACTATGGAGGTAAAGCTCTGGGTTACGATATTCAAATTCTCGATATCGGTATTGCTATTTCCCATTATGAAATGGCTAGCCAAAAAAAGCATTACTTTTCAAAACAAGGTGCAGAAATACAGTCGACCCCCGACATGCAGTATGTAATCAGCGTTAAGTAGAGAATTTTTGTAGGTGAACTGACTATTTTTCGAAATAATAGAAGCGACCAGAATCACCACTGGGAAGCTTCTATTTTGCTTCTAGCATACAAAAAGGCGTGCCAAATAGGCGTTGTTTGATAATGCCAATTATCCGTGTTACTATAAAGAAAAATGGAATGATTGGAGGTATATGATGAAACGTCACTTACTGCTGTTTGCACTCTTAGTTAGTGTAATCGTCCTGTTTACTTCATGCGCACCTCCTCAAGCGAGTAATTCGCCGGTTGTCCGACCAGTAATTTTCCCTGCAAACCCGCCTCCAGTAGGACCGCTACCAGGTGTTGATCCAATGGATCCTGATCAATCACCAGCAACTGAGACTTGGACGATTTTAGAATTGCTTGAAGATATTAATCTGAAGACCACAGGTGGGGACGTCACAATTGGCACCGCAGATGATATACAAAAATATGAAATTGAAATCAAAAAGATGATCACTGAAGCGGAACAAAATGAGCAACACAACTATGACGAGCATGAGTGGGAACGCGTTGGTTACAGCGAGCGCCATCCCCATTATGTGGAATATAAATGTGCCTGTGGAGCGACGCTCCAGACCGGCGAGACTGCTAGCTTCGGAATGACGATTGTCGGGCCTTCAGTAACTCATCCCCATAACATGGTCGAATCATGCAGTATTTGCGGGGAACATTTTGAAAATCCGAATTTACCAACAACTTTAACCTGGATCTTACAAGGCTACACCAAGGATCATCCACACTATATGATTACAAAATGTAGCCAGTGTTCGGTTACAGAAATTAATACAGCGGTTACTGCCATTGATAACGGCGCCTGCAGCTATGTTGCAGAGAGTGCAACGGCAGAACATCCCCATAATATGATTATTACCTGCACCTATGAAGGTTGTGATTATGAGCAGATTGACCCAACTCACACAGCAGAGTGGGCGATTGAAATAGATGATGAGAACAACTATTCGGTAACCCATCCCCACTATCTCTTTGGGGTGTGCAATTACGAGGGTTGCGATCACGTTGAGCAAACCAATCAGACAGTGGACTGGACCTGGGAAGATGGGGTGTGCTCAATCTGCGGGCAGCACAAAAAGATGCTTTATACTCAGACCCCGACTGGGAAAGCCA
>CAZVAO010000043.1:0-18658 GCA_964625175.1 uncultured Clostridiaceae bacterium | reverse complement strand
ACCGGATCACCTAGCGCTACTGGTGGCAGATTAGGTATTTCAATCATCTGAGGCATAATTAGGATTTCAATATTGACATCAATGGTATTGGTACCGTCTGTCACCTCGACTACAGCTAATTGGGTACTGATTGCAGGGATATCTATCGACATAAACCCTAATGATAAGCCATCTGGCGCAACTTCAAAGTCACCGTAATCAATCGTCCAACCATCGAAGCTGACTTGAACAATCTCTAATTCATCTGTCGTCAAACCGTCAGTGTCTTCTGCCAGTTCATCCACAGATATCATTAATGTCGATTGCTCACCTATACTGAATTGTACAGGATCAGCCAAAGCTGTTGGTGGCAAATTCTCAGGTTCAGGATCAGGCTCACTGGTAGACGGTGTTGTGATATTGATGGTGCGCGTTGGGCCATCCCAAACGACCGAAGCACCTGTACTCTCACCCACAAACCGTAAGGGTACCAATGTACGGCTTTCAACAATTTGGGCGGGAACATCGAGTGTCATTGACGTCGTAATCCCAGTACCAAAATCGGTAACACTAGCTGCTGTTGAGTTAACCTGGAGGATTACGCGTTTTTCAGAACTCGTTCCCGTAATCATTTTGGTTGTCGGCTCATAGACAACTGTCATGTCGAGCCCTTCAAATATCGCACGTAATGGAACTAAAGTGCGCCCCTCGACAATTACTGGCGGAACGTCAAAAACAATCTGCACCCCATCAATAAAAACAGTAATATCAGCAACTGCATTGGCAGGTATGGCTAGCGCCATAATTAATAGTGCCATTAGGCTTAGAAAAAGCACCTTTTTCATACTACACAACCTCCTATTCTTTGTTCTCAGATATAATGAATTCCCCTTAATAATATCATGGATTTAGGGTTGATGCAATTACACCACTAATCCTTTCATTACTCGAATACTCTCTTTGTTCCAATCCCACACGCACTATTCGAATCTCAAAAATTGGCCACTAAACCGTAAATTTTATCGACATTTATACTGTAATCTCGGTATTTTTACAATTAAACGTTTATCCAAAACCCTAAATAGGCTATAATATTAAAGTTAAGGAACACTACATTGATTCTTTCCATAAGCATACTTTAATCATAACCTCAGATGTATTTAATACCCTGGGAGAAATAAAGACGGAGTGAAATGACAATGGCTACAAGTATTAATGATGGCTGGATTGAAGTGATTTGCGGTTCGATGTTTTCAGGGAAATCTGAAGAGTTAATACGTCGTATTAAACGGGCGCGCTATGCCAAGCAACAAGTGCAAGTTTTTAAACCCCAAATTGATAACCGTTTTAGCAATGATGAAGTCGTTTCCCACGACGGTTCGTCCACCACAGCGATCAATATCAGTCACCCTGAAGAGATTATCAATCGGCTCCAACCGAACACCCAAGTCGTTGCGATTGATGAGGTTCAATTTTTTAACGACGATATCATCAATGTCTGCCAAACCCTAGCAGACCAAGGTTTGCGTGTCATTGCAGCTGGACTAGATACCGATTTCCGTTCCGAACCCTTCGGACCTACCCCTGGACTAATGGCTGTGGCCGAATATGTTGATAAACTTCATGCCATTTGCATGGTTTGTGGTAACCTTGCCAGCCGTACCCAACGCCTAATTGATGGTGAACCAGCACCTTATGCTGGTCCCACAGTATTAATTGGAGCAAGTGAATCCTATGAAGCACGCTGTCGTCACTGTCATGAGGTGCCTCATAGTCACTAGCGGTTCAAATCACAAACTTGACGACTAACCTAAATATAAATAAGGAATTGAGATATATGAGCGAAAAATTAAAAATAGGGGGACAGGCTGTCATCGAAGGCGTGATGATGCGCACCGCCCACGGCTATAGTGTCGCTGTGCGTCGTCCCAATGATGAAATTGCCTTAAAAGTTGAGCAAACCGCCCCTGTTTCTGCCAAGAAAAAGGGCTGGCGCCAGTGGCCTTTCTTCCGCGGCTCCGTCAACTTAGTCGATAGCCTCTACCTGGGCATTAAATGTCTCTTATATGCTTCTAACGAAGCACTCGGAGAAGAAGAAGAGCTGAGCGACGGAATGATGTGGCTTTCCGTCTTTATGGGAATTGGTGGCGCAATTCTGTTGTTTATGGTATTGCCCACTCTCTTGACTGGCTTCGCCAAACAACTATTTACCAACTCCCTAGCCCTCAACTTAATCGAAGGATTTATGCGCATTGGCATCTTTATTGCCTACGTCCTCTTAATAACCAGAATGCCTGATATCAAACGTGTTTTTCAATACCACGGCGCAGAACATAAAACGATCAACTGCTATGAAGCCGGCTGTGATTTATCGGTTGCAGAAACCCAAAAATTTACGACTTTACACGTTCGTTGTGGAACCGCTTTTATGCTTTTAGTGATGATTATTGCCGTGTTTGTATTCACCCTCTTTGGCTGGCAGCCGATCTGGATGCGCATCTTAACACGGATTGTGCTCTTACCGCTTATTGCAGGAATCAGCTATGAAATCATTCAGGCAGCGGGCAAAAATCAGAACAAATTAATCTGGCGTATCGCATTAGCACCAGGCTTGCTGATGCAAAACCTGACAACCTATGAACCCGATGATCAACAAGTCGAAGTAGCAATCGCAGCCTTTAAAGCCGCCCTAGACCAAGAAATAGCCTACCAGAATAACCATGCAGGAGTGAAAACCAATGCTTGATAAACTTGCAGCATTTCGCAGACGATATGATGACCTCAATAAAGCCCTTTCCGACCCAAGCATTATTAATGACCAAGACCAGTTCCGCAAACTTTCTATCGAACATTCCAGCCTAGGCCCGATTGTAGCTGCGGCTAACAAATACAGTGATTTAATGGATGAAATCACTGCGACCCAAGAAATGTTAGATGATCCAGACACCGTTCCTGAGTTTGCTGACATGTTAGAAGTAGAATTAAAAGACTTAGAATCCCAGCAAACCGAATTAGAAGAGGAAATACGGGTGTTGCTCTTACCTAAAGATCCCAATGATGATAAAAACGTTGTGGTGGAAATCCGTGCAGGAGCAGGTGGAGACGAAGCAGGACTCTTTGCCGCCGTGCTTTTCCGCATGTACACCCGTTATGCAGAGCGCCAGAATTGGAAAGTCGAACTGATGGATGGCAGTCCTACGGGCATCGGCGGCTATAAACAAGTCACCTTTGTGATTGAAGGAGCCGGCGCCTACAGCCGACTCAAATTCGAAAGTGGTGTGCATCGGGTGCAGCGCGTCCCTACGACTGAAACGAGTGGTCGGATTCACACCTCAACCGCTACCGTTGCCGTGCTACCTGAAGCCGAGGAAATTGATCTCGAAATCGATCCTAACGATGTCCGAGTTGATATTTTCTGTTCGAGTGGTCCCGGAGGACAATCCGTTAACACAACCTATTCTGCGGTGCGCTTGACCCACAATCCATCCGGCATCGTCGTTTCGATTCAAGATGAGAAATCGCAGATTAAAAACAAAGAAAAAGCTATGCGCGTTTTGCGCAGCCGTTTATTAGATATTGAGCAAGCCAAAGCCGATGAGGAAATGGCATCCGAGCGTCGCAGCCAAGTGGGCACGGGTGACCGCAGTGAGCGCATTCGCACCTATAACTTCCCACAGACGCGTATTACCGATCACCGCGTAGGACTGACCGTCCATCAAATGGAAAAAGTCCTCGATGGTGAGATTGAACCCTTTATTGAGGCACTCAATGCCGACGACCAAGCCCGCAGACTGGCCAAACTAGAAGCCTAAGATGTTAATTCGTGAATTTTGGAATGAGAAATCTGCCCTTTTTGACTCTGAGGGCTTCGAAAATGGACGAGCGACCGCTCGTCTATTGCTTATGAAGGCCCTCAACTACGATTATACCCAGTTCATTATCCACTTAGAGCAACCCCTATCGTTAGAGGCATCCAGGCATTTTATCGCTTTAAGCCACTTGCTCGAACAACATATTCCCTTACAATATATTCTAGGGAAGCAAGAATTCATGGGCCTTGATTTTATGGTTGACGAACGCGTCTTGATTCCCCGTCCCGAAACGGAAATCCTGGTGCAAACCATTGTCAATTGTTTAGGACTTAAAGAAACGGGGCACATTGCTGATATCGGCACAGGGAGTGGCGCCATTGTCGTTTCTCTAGCAAACCTGTTACCAAATGCCCACTTTTCTGCTGTCGACATCTCGGAAGATGCGCTTAGTGTTGCGCTCCACAATGCAACCCTCCACGGCGTAACCTCCCGCATTGATTTTCATCAAGGAAATATGTTGGCCGGATTACCTTCTAACACCCAATATAGAGCGATTGTCTCCAATCCCCCCTATATCACATCTGAGGAGATGGCGACCCTACCCCAAAACGTGAGGTACGAACCAAACCTAGCTCTTTTCGGAGGAGCTGACGGCCTTGATTTCTACCGACAACTGGCCAAAGATGCCCCTGCTCTATTGGCACGGGATGGCCTACTCGCCGTAGAAATTGGCTGGCAACAGGGTCCGGCAGTCCAAAAGCTTTGGCTGGAGGCTGGATTAACAAAAGTTGAAATTATTCAAGATTTTGCCGATCACGATCGCGTGGTTATCGGATACAAAACTTGATCCTTAATGAAAGGAGCGATTCCTATGTCCTTCGCTATTTTCGGTGTTCTATTTAACATCCTCTTTTTTGTTTTTTTCTTCACAGCCATCTTTCGGATTGTGAAAATTTTTCGCAATAAAAGTGTGTTTACTACACCAGCGGACCTAAAAAAAGTGATCCCTCAGTTACAACAGGCGAATCCAACTGAAAACCTAGCCGATTGCCCATGGCATTTTCACCAGAAAGATTATATCTTGGATGCGGATCAATATCGGTTTTATCGCCAATTAAAGGACATCATCCAGACCTATCAATATCAAATCCTACCGAATGTTTTCATTGCTGATGTTCTGGAATTCCCTTCTGAACTGACAGGTGGCCAATTGGCTGCTTATGAACAGGCACGATTTGACTTTTTGATTGCTGATTATGACTTTAAACCCTTCTTAGCAATCACCATTGATCGTTCGACCAGCTACAACAACGCCTTAAAACAGGTTTGTACATCTGCTGGTTTGGATTTCCGCAGTTTCCAAACGGTGAATTTATCTGATCAACAAGTACGTGAACAATTAAAAAATACAGTAGAACTTCGCTAAGCGCTTGATACGCTAAGCAAACTCCTTTAGAATAGACGCAAGCAAAGCATAAGAGAGGACACTCACCATGGAACTACGTGGATCAATGACGATTACAAATAAAGGCCATTTGCAAATCGGTGGATTAACCGCTAGTGAGTTGGCACATCATTATGGCACCCCATTAATGGTGCTTGACCAACAATGCCTTGAAGATCGCATTCAATTATTTAAACAATCCTTTGTCTCGAGTGTATTTAAGACTGAAATAGTCTATGCCTCCAAGGCGTTCATCAACCGCTATATATGCCAAATGATGACCAAATATGGACTGGGTATCGATGCCATCGGGACTGGAGATCTGCGCCTCTTAGAGCAATCTAGATTTCCGATGTCCCAAGTCTATTTACATGGCAATGCGAAGTCGCAGCAAGAACTTGAAATGGCGTTAGACCTCGACGTGGGGCGTATCGTTGTTGACAGTATTGCCGAACTTAAGCGCCTGCACACACTCTGCCATCTGAAGCAGAAAAAGGTGAGTGTTCTTTTACGCTTGAATCCCAAAGTGGAAACCAGCACCCATCCCTATCTACGAACAGCCCTCGAATCATCAAAATTTGGGATTAGCATATCCAACCGAGAATTACCAAGCATGATTGCAGACTTGCGGAATGACCCCTATCTGCAGCTGCAAGGGATTCATTGCCATATCGGCTCTCAAATCAATGACGAAGCGGTATACATCCGAACAGCAGAGGCCATGCTACAACTTGTATCCCACTTTAAGAATGTTTTTAATTATTCGCTAAAAGAATTGAATTTAGGTGGCGGTTTCGCAATCAGCTATACCGACCAAGACACCCCGCCCCAAATAGCCGCCTTATTGCCCGCAGTGATTCGATATATCGAGAATTATGTGCAGGAACACCAATTGGGGCTTGAGAAACTGATTATTGAACCAGGGCGCGCTATTATTGGTGACGCAGGCACGACACTATATGAAGTCGTCGCCCAAAAAACCACCGATAGTGGCCAGATCTTTTACATGGTTGACGGTGGGATGTCTGATAATCCACGTCCCGCACTCTACAATGCCCTTTACGAAGCCGCACTGGTGGACCATATGCACAATGATCAACTGCAAAATGTCACGATTGCTGGAAAATGCTGTGAATCAGGAGATATCATTATTGAGGATATCGCTTTGCCTCAAGCTCCAGACGGATCGATCATAGCTGTCGCCGTAACGGGAGCCTATACCTACGCTATGTCTAGCAACTATAATGGGGTACCACGCCCCGCCATCATTGCGGTCAAGGATGGCAACGCCCATCTCATCACACGGCGTGAAGACCCTGCGCAGATGCATCACCTTGATGTTGCATCTGACTTGATTCTCTAGTAAGTGCTTACAAGTAATAAGGAACCCATTCATTTGGTTCCTTTTTTTGTTGAGAAGTTGGAATCGTGGAATGGACTGGGAATCGGGGATCAGGCGTTAGGGGTTCGGGAAATCATACCCCGCGCTGTCATTTAGAAACCCTTGTTATTCCAACCTTGTTAAACCGTAGTGGTCGGTCTCCGCGCCGACCCTTGTCATGTCAATCCTTCTGTTCGAACAATTAAAACAATCACCCCTGCCAGAATAGCAAAACAGCCCTGTAAGCTATAGCTACAGGGCAAACTAATTCACAACTCTATACAAGCCACATACTAAAAAACAGACCCCGCAGGTTAAGTTTGCTTTGACTATGCACTCATCAAACAGCCAGAGCAGTTGGTCAGTTTGCCAGTTTTCAGTTAGTCGGGTTAGAAGGTCTTGCATTAATCAAAAACTTTTAGAAAATAGCTAATTAATAAAACGACCGGTCAACCATTGTAAAACAGCAATCCCTAGCACTTGATAAATAAGCATGTGCATCTCAAAGCAGGCTTAACTTGCTTAAAAAGGTCTTTCTAAGGAGCGAAGCGACGTGAGAACCCTGCTACAAGGCCAGCTACATACCCAATGGCTACCGGCCGCTTAGTGTGCCAATAGTCCGTCCCCATGGCATAGGCGTCCATTGTACAACCTGCTCGGATCCCTAACCCTTCGTGCTCTTCGTGTTCTTCGTGGTTTCACCACTCCGAACAGGCGTCATTGGTCTCCCTAATCTACTAGCCCCAATTCTGGAATCCATAAAAAACAGCCCCCTGGCATTAACCCGCCAAGTGGCTGTATTGATATTTGTTGTAGAAAAATACTCAGTAAGCATTACGCTCTTTTAGATAATTTAAATGAAGATTTCCAAGCAAACTACTTCTCTATTACTTTAGCAAACTTGAAGAACCCACTTTCAGTTGGGGATTTGGTTGGATCAACAATCATTTCAACCTCAAAACTTGACTGACTCGTGAGCTCACTGATTTCCCCATTGGCCATTAAAATAGCAGCGGCCTCTAGGTCACTGCATCCTAGCTCTGCAACCTTGTTTGCTAAAACAATCTCATTAGCACCAGGCTCATAGATGCTTGTGTCATTAAAGTAGTAATTGAGGAAGGTGGCATTGACTCTAACAGTATCCCCACTTTGCTCACTATTGAGTGATGCTAAATAGTAGAACTCTCGATCGGGGTCTTTAGCTCCCTCGGGCCAGGGTGAGTAAACGCCGTCCACATATTTTGCGATCTTAAAGTAGTTTTCATGGATCATGGGTTCATATTCGCCCTCTGCTGCAAATAAATCTATTAACAGCGCTTGCATGTCATCCTTCGAGATATCTTGATAATCATTATATCTCAGCGCATAAAATACAGCCAAAGCAAAATTAGAATACTCTTGGCCACTTTCGTAATTAAAGAAGGACTCGTAACCATCCATAGTGGGGAGGGCGCTCATGCGATAGTCTCTAGCAAACACATTGAATTGTTGCCTTAAATTTGAAGTTACTTCAACTACCCCACTTTCACTCTTTATACTTACCAGGAAATCTAGTGGCTCAACAGAACCAGAACCATTGTTGTCAATAATGCTCTGCAAAGTTGCAAGCTCGCCTTCCAGCTCAGCGATGCGGTTATTCAAAATGGCTACTTGTTCATCATATTCGGCTTTACTAATCATTTCATCCGTGGACTGGCTACTACAGGAGGTGAAAATTGCGAGAATCAAGATGGTGCTCAATAGCACTTTTAATAATTTCATATTAATCTCCTTAAAGATTATTGGTGAGATGTTGCAATACCTCTGTTGCCGATATTTAAAGATAATTCTAATCCACTGCTCCAAGCAGGTGATTTAAGCGTTTATGAATATCAACAAAGTGATTCAATCGATTGCACACGACTTACATTATACCCCCCCCCAGATATTGTCAACAAGCCCACACAATGATTTGGGGTATCTTTCATGCACAATTTAGAGGCGCCTACAGAAACCTTGTGTATATAGCAAGGCTTCGCAATTCTTATGAATGATCATTTAACCAAGTGACCACATCAGTAAAAACCTCCTGTTTGTTGATCTCATTCAAAATTTCATGTCGGGCATCTGGGTAAAACTTATAGCTCACGTCCTTGATTCCAGCATCCCGGAAAGCTTGATAGGTCGCTAAGACACCCTTCGTATTATTACCAACAGGATCTTTTTCGCCAGAGATGAAGTAAATAGGCAATGCTTTTGGAATCTTAGCAGTATTCACTTTTTTGTTTAAAGCTATTAAACCGTTGAGCATGTCATGAAAGAATCCTGCGGTAAAAACTTCTCCACAATAGGGATCCGCAATATATTGATCCACTTGCGCCTTATCCCTGCTTAGCCAATCAAAGGCCGTGCGATTCGGAGCAAATGCCTTATTAAAACTACCAAAAGAAAGTCTATCCATTCGCTTGCTGCGGGCCCTACGCCCGTTGCGCTTGATTTCTCTCTTGACTACTAAAAGCGCCGCATTACCCAGCAATCCTGGCTTACCACCCGTTCCGCTCAGAATCACGCCATTAATTAAATCTCCATATTGATGAATATAGGACCGCGTTAAAAAGGATCCCATACTGTGCCCAAAAATGAATACCGGAAGGTTTTGGTTCTCTGCTTTTATGATTTCTGTAAGTTGATACATATCTTCAACGACATGATCCCAACCATCTTGATCGGCAAAATACCCGACATTTTCACAAGAACCTGCAGTTCTGCCGTGCCCCCTGTGATCATTACCATAGACGATGTAGCCCGCATTGGTAAGAGCCTGAGCAAAGTCACCATATCGTTCAATATGCTCGGCCATTCCGTGAGCAATTTGGACAGCCCCTTTTAGATCTACGGAATCACCCTTAAGCCATTTAATAGCTTGGATCACGACTCCATCTGTTGATGTGAAGCTAAAATCAATCTTTTGCATTTCTATCCCTCCAGGAGAATAAGCCTTAAACACGTATTTCTTTCCTTGCCTATGATTACTCACTAACGCCACACGCATTAACTAATAAATTTAAAATACATTATTCACAAACATCACCTGCCTATAGTTAGACATTGTTGCCTGAATTCCTTTAGTTACGTGCTAATGAGCGGTAGGTCCTTCTGCTACTCGCGACCAACTTCTGTCACTACAGTCCTTAGTTAATCGGAAATCACATCACAAAGCATAATCACAGCGGTTACCTGTCCCATTAAATGCTTCTCTCTGTAGCTAAGGCCTGTCCCTTTTGGTATTTAAATGACCATTGGGGACAGTCCCCAATGGTCAATGACATTGATTAGCGCATACAGTCTAGGTTAGGGTGAATCACAAGGGCCTAGATTGCTCACTATTGTTATAAACCGAGTAATTTATAATCTCCTGGTAGCAAAACACCTATGGCATTTAAAAGTCAAAAAGAGCGCATATTGCGCTCCCTCTTTTAATTGCAATTTTATAAAGCTTACTTTACTGCCGCCACAATTGAAACTTCAACGAGAACGATCGGGCGAGCCATTTGAGCTTGTACGCAGGCACGAACGGGTTCGTGGCCATCAATTACCCAGGCATCCCAGATCTCATTCCATTTCTCGAATTCCGCCATGTCTTTAAGATAAATAGTAGCGGAAAGAATATGTTTGCGGTCAGAACCGTATTTCTCAAGCAATGCGTCGACCTTAGCAAGCACACATTTGGCTTGCTCCTGAACATCCATATTCGCATCACCACAGGTTTGCCCCGCTAGATAAACGGTGTTATTGTGTACAACCGCCTTGCTCATTCTACCTGATCCTTCGTATCGCTTAATTTCCATATCAAATCTCCTTTTCTTACTATCCTATTTCAATATTTCGCTTTTATTATACCATGTCAACACCCAGATTGGCCTGCTAAAGTGCAACAAATGCAATCTCCGGCACCCAATCTTGTTTAAAGCCGCACAGGAATCAAATCTATTCATCATTCTTGTGAATCCGAAATCGCAGCACCGTGCGTAGCTTCTCGGGAGCGGTTTTACTGAAGTCGCTAAGGTAAATCTCGCGGTGGGTATATTCAATCCGCTCGTAACCTTGTTCCTCCACAAAGGCCTGCATCCGTGCAAAGGTAGCTGGTTCATCATCAAAGGACCCAATATGTAGCATCGTACAACAGAGTCCCTCTTCAAAGGTACGTAACTCAATATTATTAATCAAAGGGTTTTTCTTCTTTTTTGCAGCCACACTGCGGGCATGGGCAAACACATCGTGCGTTACAAATTCAGGCTGCATGATCCCTATCGTCCAGGCCAGGTTATCCTTATCGGCAGGATCAAAATCCCCTTCAATCGTATCCCAGACCCCTTCGAGCGGAGGAACTGTAAACGTGTAGAAATCTGGTATAGAAAGTTGGTCATTCTTGTAACTCATGCTAATTGTGTAGGAAAAACCGTAAAGAGCCGTAATGGCGTCTACAAACGCTTGACTGGTTCCAGGATTACCTGTCCCCGCTAGTACAGCATACTGGAGTGGTGGCACCACAACAATACTGGGTTTCTTAGCAGATGGTTTATATAGGTCTTTATACCTCTTCTTAAAATCCACTTTATCCATGACTAATTCACCTCCTTAAGGGCCTAAATGACGATGCGATACCCGTTGAGCCTTACAATTATAATATGACATGGTTGTGTCATATTATAAATAGGTTTTCTTTAACCCCGCGACTTCTCCTACAAGTTTATTGCGCAACCATTCTGGCTGCACACATTCTACTGCCGAACCTAACGATAGCACATAGGCCATAATCTCCTCAGGATCATAGACATCACAAGTCAACCGGTAGTTGCCATCCTTAATTAGTGTAACCAATGATGCATCAAAATCCTCATAAATCTGGTTAATAACATCAGGCTTAATCAGTAAAACGAGTGGCTGTATTTGCTTTGGTATTGTAGAGCGTTGCCGCAGCGCTGGTATTTCACCGCGACTCTCAAAATTCTCAGAGGTGATGGTTAACGTCTTAACTTTACTGAGTTTAAAGAAACGATACCCCTTTTTCAACCGACAATAGGCTAATAAATGCCACTGATTGCCCCGCAGCACAAGCTTCAAAGGCTCTACTAGGCGCTCTTGTTGCCCCCGACTAATGCTGTGATAACTTAAAACAACCGCTTTGCGCTGTAAAATACTCTTTTTCAGTTCCAAAAACTTCTCTTGCTCTCCACCCTTGTTGAGCCAGTTTGAGAACTCGATATCAATCCATTCTGGCGGCTGAGAAGGAAAGACCCCTGCTAGTTTCTGTAATACAAAGTCACTCTGGGCAGTAGATTCTTTCAGCACCTGCAAAGAATCCGCAAACTCTCTACCCACTGTTTCGGTAATCTGATCTCTGGTCAACTGAAACTCCGCCTTAAGGCTGATGCCCCCGTGTTTGCCAAGTGCTGTCGTTACAGGGATCCCATTACGAGATAGCGCATTGATATCGCGGTAAATCGTCCGCCTACTCACACCGAACATCGTAGCCAATTCCTGTGCTGTGACCACATCTCGACTGATTAGGATCTCCACCATCTCAAGTCTTCTGTCTTTCTTCATAGCTATCACCCCCTTGATTATATCATAATATGACATAGTTATGTCATATTTAAGATGAAAGAAAAACAGAGTCCGAAATAATCATTGAAGTAGATTCTTGCCCCCCCTCTCTGATCATTCCGACTCTGCATTAATTCTTATCAATCCACCACATACAGCTTCGGCACGCCATAGATAAATGTTTAGACGCGCGCTAGGGCCTGCTCAAGATCTGCCAGTAAATCATTAACGTCTTCCAGACCAACAGAAATCCGCACCAACCCAATTGGCACATTGGGATCCTTGCCGTCACGCGCCAAATTGAGTGCTAAACTCTCGAAGCCACCCCAGCTGACGCCAATATTGAAATACTGCAAATTATCCACAAAACGTCGTACTGCCGCAAGGTCCCCATCAACGATGAAACTCAGTAACCCACTATAGCCTTTAAGTTGCTTCTTCGCTAGCTCATGATCGGGGAACGACGCAAGTCCCGGATAGTTAACCTTGACAATCTTCGGATGTTTGTCTAAATACTCGGCAATAATCATTGCGCTCTCACTATGTTGTCGCATTCTAATCGGAAGTGTTCGTAACC
This sequence comes from uncultured Clostridiaceae bacterium, assembly GCA_964625175.1. GTDB lineage: Bacteria > Bacillota > UBA994 > PWPR01 > PWPR01 > CAZVAO01. Next base: position 5,879 of record CAZVAO010000043.1, on the reverse strand, counting down.
CCCTAAGAATGAGCCACGCCTCAAAAGGCGCAATTTTTGCCCCGAGCAACGCATGCTCCAAATTAAAAATTGATTCCATCACTTCCTCACTACCTACCGCGACGCCTGCCACCACATCACTGTGACCCGATAAGTATTTGCTCACAGAATGAACTACCACATCAATCCCCATCTCTAAAGGCTTCTGGTAAATCGGAGTTGCCCAGCTATTGTCGATGACCGTTGCAATATGATGGGCCTTGGCGAATGCCGCAATTCGCGGTAAATCAAGCATCCTAAATACCAAACTCGTAGGACTCTCCAAATAGATTAATGTGGTATTGTCCTGTATCGCTGCTAAAACATCATCCGTGTTTTCAAAGTCCACGAAAGTCGTCGTAATCGCAAATTTCTCAGCTAGATACTTGCTCAGAAAGCTAGTAGTTGGCCCATAGATACTATTCAAAGCCACAATGTGATCGCCAGTTTTCACAAAATTAAGAATACTGGCTGTAATAGCGCCCATTCCAGAAGCAAACAACTTCGCCCGCTCCCCACCCTCTAAATAGGCAATCTTCTTTTCCGCTACCTCTACCGTTGGATTCATCCCCCGTGTATATAGGTAACTACCTGGCGTGTTAAATGCCTGCGAAATCGCCTCCATATTCTCAAAGGTAAATAAGGATGTCTGGAAAATAGGGGGAACAACCGCCCCGTGATACTGTGAACGATCCTCCCCATAATGTGAAAGCATTGTTTCAATGGCCATCTGCCGCTGATCATGATCCATAGTAAATCTCCTTTTCAGAATTAATTGCTTTCATTATAAACTATTAAGCCCCCGACTAGCACTATGTGAATTAGATAATCCCCCAAAATTCTAAAAATTTATTGCGAAACTTTAATTTGCATATCGAAATTTCGTGAGACCTGTTAAAATAGGATTACAACAATATATGAGGGGGAGTCATTATGAAACTACAAGACAAAGTTGCCATCGTTACTGGGGCAGCCCATGGTATAGGACGCAGTATTGCTCTCGAATTAGCCCGTGAGGGTGCCACCGTTTGGTGCTGTGACATTCTTGAAAATATGCTCGCTGACACGTGTCGCATCGTCACCGAAGAAACTGGACAACCATGCTTTGCCGAAGTTGTCGATGTTGGCAATTCTCAAGAAGTTAATACTCTAGTACAAAAAGTCGCACAACTACATGGTCATATTGATATTATTGTCAATAATGCCGGCGGTGTAGCGGGTCAAGTGAATCAACCGATTGAAAACGTCACAGACGATCAGTGGCATAAAATCTTTGCCATAAATCTAGATGGCGCTTTCTACTTTACGCGTGCTGCCGCACCTTATATGAAAAAACAGCAAAAAGGAGCCGTTGTCAATATTTCATCTGGAGCAGGCCGCTCCTACAGCTTAACGGGCATTCAAGCCTATGCCAGTGCTAAAGCTGGGCTTATCGGCCTAACACGCCAGACGGCACGGGAACTTGGCAAAGACGGTATTCGCGTCAATTGTATTGCCCCAGGATTTATCCGCTCTAACCCCGCTAGCGAAAAGCAATGGCAAGCTATGGGACCAGATGGGCAGGACCGTGTCATCCAAAATATCGCCTTACGGCATTTAGGCGAAGCGACTGATATCGCACACTCTGTTGTCTTCTTTGTTTCTGATGATGCCAAATGGATCTCTGGGCAGACAATCAGCGTAGACGGCGGCCAATGGATGCTCGGCTAGCCAAAGAGAATGCGCATGTTTGATTATCATATCCACAGTAGCTATTCTGCCGATTCAAAAGCCTCTCCTCGGTCAATCATTGAAAGCGCCTTAGATGGAGGGTTAACCGAAATATGCTTCACCGACCACATTGACCACGGCTTCATCTCTTTATACACAGGAACGGCCTTCATGTTTGACCTTGATCCGTATTTTGCTGAACTACAGCAATTGCAAGAAGAATATCGCAACCGAATTACACTTAAAATCGGTTTGGAATTAGGCGTTCAACCGACGGTCATCAAGCATTGCCAAAAATTGCTTAACAACTATACATTTGACTACGTTCTTGCTTCTGTTCACAATGTATCTCAGCTGGATCTCACTGGACAGGCGCTCGCCGATCAGTATTCCCCGCTAGAACTGTGGACACACTATTTCCAGGAAATGTATTACAGCCTCCAAAACCTCAACAATTTTCAAGCGGTCGGACATTTTGATGTGCCCAAGCGCTACAATAAAAATTATGCTCAATGCGACTTAACATCCCTCTACCCCTTAATACGCGAAATCTTCACGCACTTGGTCCAAGCAGGAAAAGGCATTGAAATAAACAGTGGCGGATTGCTTCATGGATTGCCATATGCCAACCCTTCCCCCGACCTTTTGCGGATTTATCGGGAGTGTGGTGGCGAAATCATCACATTCGGCTCCGACTCTCATCGGGCCTCCACCTTAGGCCACCAGTTTAAAGAAATGGTTGAACTTCTCTCAAGCCTTGATTTCAAATACCTTTGTACATTTGATCAAGGGCAACCCCGTTTCCACAGCCTGCAGCAATTAAAATAGTCGCTAGGGGTCACCTTTCGGAGCACCATGGCAAGATGAACACCTCATCGCCAGCTCGCCGAAGGGTGATCTTTTTAATCCCCCAAATGCCTGAAAGATCGCTAGTGCGACGTATCTAAGTGAATCATTTTGATGAAATCATGGTGCTTTTAATCAATACGTACAATTGTTTTGTTCACAAGTTATCCACAGATTGGGGATAAGTTTCTCTCGATTCCTCAGCTTTAGATACTTATACCTGGATAATTCTTAAATTTAAAGTCAAAAACCCTTAATTTATCGTAGATTTTAGGTTTTATCTCGTTTTTCACACCTATTCCACAAGCTATTTTCTGGTAAAATATCATTGTGGATAAAATAAAATTTCGAATATTTGAGTAGAAATCAGATTCTCAAAAGGCTTTTAAACAAAACAAAAAGCAAACATATCCTGAAAATAGGCGAATCGAGTGGCTTTTCTAAAAATATTTTTACTTTATTTTGCGCTAACCACTAGACGTAGCAAAAAGTTGCATCTCCTTATTCTTGAATACGATGAAGCATTGCATTTTAGTTAAAAAAAAGTTAAAATTAGGATTACAAATAATATTTCCTGAATATCTCACATTAGCGAAAGGAGTTTGCGCATGAATGAGAAAATATTCGTTGTTAGTAGTGATCGTGCCATTAGCGATGTGATCCAACTGCACATGGAAGCTGAAGGCTATATTTGCTACATCATTGCCAAAGCATCCAAGGCACTAGCCAAGTATCAAGCAACAGAACCCGACCTAGTTATTATCGACTTAGACACGCAAACCCCTGACCCACTCCGTTTAGCCTCAGCTATGCAGTCTATCAAGCCAGTTCCGGTTATTTATCTCACCAATGAGGATAAACAACAGGGGATCTGCCTCGATATTGTAACAACTGGTGCGGCCCAGTTAGCGGTCAGCAATATTGATAAACTGCTCAATCTAGTCGATGAGCACTATACAGACAGCCAACAGTCGCGTACTCGGGCACAATCCACTTCTGTATATCAGTGTGGGGATCTGCGTGCGAACCTCTACACAAAAGAAGTTTGGATTCGCGGTCAAAAAATTCATCTTAGTGTGATTTTGCGCGACTTATTGATTTTCATGATTAAAAACGAAGATAATTACATCACAAAACAAGAACTATATCAAAATGTTTGGAAAAACCCAGTGTCCTTCAATAACAACACCATCATGGCCCACATTCGGAATTTAAGAAATAAAATTCAGGACGACACGCATAAATACATTTTCACCAAGCGCGGCGTCGGCTACATGTTCAGTTGCCGATACACGCCTGGGAAGAAGCTATGATCTTAAAGGAGATAAGCCAATGAAACTAACGCCAATCCTCATCCTGTTGCTCATAGTAATCCTCATATTTCCAGCTATAGCGCTTGATGGCGATACTTACCTTTTCACAACCGCTAAGACAATTACAACATCAGCTCGCATGGATAGCAGTCTCCCTGCAATCTATCTCGCAGAAGCCTATTCCTTTACCGCACCTCAAGACGGTTACTATAACTTTTATGGGTCTGGTGGGCAAGCCCTTCAAGGCTATCTATATAACAACGCGCTTCAGTATCTACGCCCTGGCGTAGAAATGGCGGATGACGCCCATTTCTTAATCTCCTCGTGGCTAGAAAAAGGAGAACGAGTTTACCTTAAAATAGATAGTGTGGAGCGCAAAGCGCAAAACTACAGTGTTTCTGTCGTGCGCGATGACCTTCCCTTTAACCGAATTGTACCAGCGGTTAGCAATGTCAATGTCGTCTCTTACCCTGAAGAAATTAAAACCGTTCGAATTCCTCTCAAATTTTACAATGGGACTCGTGCCCTATCCTATGTTTCACCTGCTTACTTCTACTTATTTGAGCAACAAGTTACGGGCTTAATCCACGGTCAAGCACTTTTCAACGGTGAAACCTATGAACTTGAAATCGACTTGTACAACACCGCGAATGCCACGATTCGTTTTTGGATTGGTGACCGTATTTACACAGATATCAAAATCAAGGCAACCGTTATTGATCCTGCAGATGAAGTAGACACTGATACCGGAACGACACCCACTACACCTACCACGCCTACCACACCTGGCGGAGACACAGGTGACACGGGTGATAGCGGTGACGGTGGAACAACACCAACCACCCCTCCAGTTGTGGTTCCACCATTATACAATTACGCAGGCGACTGTACGCTAGACAATATTGTTGATATGAATGATGTCAATGCTCTATTAGACGTCAACACATTAAGTCGCTTCACGAATCAACAGTTTGATCTTGCTGACGTGACCGCAAACGGGATTGTCAACTACCTTGATGCTTTGATGATTTTGCGCAGGGTGACTGGCTCAACTCACTAGTCCATAACCAATCAAACATTAAAACGGAGGATAATATGCCCAAGAAAATTATAGCAACAACGGGTGCCCCTGCTGCTAATGGTTGCTACTCACAAGGAACATTAGCTGGTGGAACCCTCTATGTCTCAGGCCAACTCCCTATTGTAGCAGCGACCAAAGAGAAACTCGTGTCTGCAAGCCTTCAAGAACAAACGCATCAGGTGCTATCCAATATAAAAGGCGTCGTTGAAGGTGCCGGTGGCACATTGAAAGATGTCGTTAAAGTGACCATTTATATTGATGACATGAATAACTGGGGTGTTGTAAATGAAGTCTATGAAACCTTCTTTGCTGAAGAACCCCCTGCGCGTTGCGTGCTTGCGGTGGCGACGCTCCATTATGGTTTCAAAATTGAGGCAGACGCAATTGCCTACATTGGTAACTAAACACCACCATACGAAACGAAGGCTGACTCTTAGGGGTCAGCTTTTTTTTCAAATCAGCCAGCCATTTGATATCCACTGACTACTTAACACTGAACCTACCCCCAATTTAGATAATTCCGTTATACTGACCAACTTCTTTTGCCTAAAGGCCTTAATTGCCCAATAGCTGAATCGTTTAAGGGGTGGAATGTTGGGAGGATAAACAATTTAGGGGGTGAAAAGTTTATAGGCTATATGGCCTAATCGCTGAAAAGTTTAAGAGGCTATAGGTCTAAAAAACTGGCTGAGTATAACCCCTGATCTCAGATTAGTCAAAGGGGGAAATCATGAACCCATACCCCACGTATTTGCTTCCATCTGCTTCACACCACCCACCATGCAGTGGACGGCTTCCATGCCGTCCTTTGTTGCATTTACATCCAACCTTGTTAAATCGTAGTGTCAGTCTCCGTGCCGACCCTTTTATTCAAACCTTGTTATACTGTAGTGGCCGGTCTCCGTGCCGAC
>CAZVAO010000042.1:3167-18998 GCA_964625175.1 uncultured Clostridiaceae bacterium | reverse complement strand
CGCCTATCGCCTAATACCTAACGGCGACCAGCCAACAGAGGCGGATTCTATTGATAAAATTCACAAAAACGAGTTAAGGGCTTGTCTAAGGAGGTTAATAAGTGATAGCCTATAGAGCGGGGGTGAGATGATGTGGCCTTTAAAAAGCATTCTAACAGAATTGAATAGAAGTGATCAGTTTGTCGTCGATTCTTCGGTTGGAAAACTTATTATCAAGCGTGATTTTTACCACAATATGCCTTATGTATTAGCTTATAATAGCAATTTACCAACACCAGGCTCGGCAGTCTTCTTTGTACATGGACTGGGCGATTGTGCGTCTCTGGGTATTAAAACTGCCCTCGAACTGGCAGCAAAGGGTTTCACGGCAGTACTTCCTGAGATGCCCTGGCACGGTGTTCTTGAACCAGATAATAGAAGTGACTTATTTAATGGTGAGAATTTTGTGCCATCTATTTTGCGGGTAATCAGTCGGGGTGTTCAAGCGATCAGTGCATTAACCTCTCATTTGCAACAAAACGCTCTAGCTGCCCCTGGGGATTGCGGGATCAGTGGATTTTCAATGGGAGGCTATGTGACCTATATGATGCCATTAATAGATCAGCGGTTTACGGTTTTAGCACCCGTAAGTGGCTCACCCTATCGTTATAATCCCAAGACCGTTGAGTATTTTGGAATTGAACGTGAGACACTAAAGGACCTAGCGAAATACGATGTTCCAGAGGCTGCTCAGCACGCCGAGGACCTCTCGAAGACCGCTATTTTGATTCAACATGCCGTTGACGATGAAACGGTGGCCTCAGCAGATAATCAGCATTTTTTTGAGCTGCTACAACCCTTTTATCGTGATCGTCCAGATGAATTGAAAGCAATTTTCTATCCAACGGGGGGACATCTTTATCAGGATCAGATGCGGGATGAGGTTGTAGAGTGGTTCGGTAAGCATTTACATAAAAACTGAGCACTGTCGGGAACGGCACACAGTTTCCGTTTAGAGAGAATAACCGCACTAACTTTAAGAATCTCAAAATGATATCTTATTACAGATCAAAATCCTCAAGTAAAAAAAGGATTATCGTTTAGATAATCCTTTTAATAATAATGACTATTTCAGAAATGTGCTTAGGTCAATGCACGAATCTGTTTATAGAATAATTCTATTTGGGTAAAAACTCAAACCCCTGCTTCTCAAGAAAAGCAAAGATTTTCTCATTATAAGAGCGCTGGCGTAGTGGATTATAATGCCAGCCAAAGCGATACTGAGCACGATTGATGCCGCCTTGTTCTTTGATCTTGGCAATGACTTCCTTTGTCCACTCGGGTCCATTGACCGTGTCTGTGACTTCTGTGAAGTGGGTGATATATTTTTCGAGCACTTCCCCTTCAAGCGGTTGAATCCAATTATCATATTTGTCGTTGACGATTCCAGAGAGGACATCCTCGTCAGACATCCGCTTATATTTCTCTTCGTGAACAAGGTATTCACGGGCCAGCTTCTTGCGTCCCATACCCTTGTCAGTGGAATAGCCTAAGCAGGTCATGAGAATTGGGATGGTTAATGCAGGAAGGTCGAGGTACTCTTTAAGTTCATCATAGGCACGATTAACGCCGCCAATGTAAACATTTCCAACACCGAGAAGGTTAGCCGCACACTCCATGCTCTGAGCCATGCACATCACATCTTCAAGGCCGATGATAAAATCACGGAACGCTTGTTGGCGACCAAAGGGTGCCTTTTGTACTTCGGTCCAGCGCTTAAGGCGATAATAATCTAAAACAAAAATTAGAAGCGTGTCCGCTTTCTCAATAAATCCTGCTCCTAACAATTCCCTTAGATACTTTTTACGCTCAGGCTCGCGAATCATAATGACGCTGATTGGCTGTAGATTCCCACCTGCAGCAGCATGTAATCCAACCTCTAAAATCTCATCTAATACTTCTTTTTCAATGGGTTTATCTATAAAGACACGGTGGCTGTGGCGATTCTTCAATACATCTAATGCTTCACGTCGGGCTTCAATATTCATGTTGCACCTCCATATAACTAATATTATGTATTTCTGCGTAAGGGACCATATCCCTTTATATTTACATTGATAAATAGCAATTTTTTTTGCTACACCTTGTAGCATGAAGACATCAAAAATGGTAGAATAATAAACACCAATGAGGAAGGGCCTGTAACGATGAGAAATAATAAATTGATTTTGATCTTGATAACCCTAGTATTTGTATTAGTGCTGTCAGCTTGTCAAACGACGGCAACACCAACACCAGTCCCTGATCCTGATCCACCCGTTGTGATTGAACCACCTGCTCCAGAACCCGAACCTGAACCAGAACTGCCGGGCGCTTTTTTCGTTATGCTGGATAATCATCCAAATGCCCAGCCTCAGGCCAACTTAGACAAGGCCGATATTGTTTACGAGTATATTTGCGAGTGGACCTATACCCGTTTCATGGCAGGCTACTATTGGCAGGATCCCGGAACAGTTGGGCCGGTACGCAGTTCGCGCTATTACTTTGCAGAAACGATTAAACCTTACGATACAGTTTATGTGCATGTGGGCGGTAATATGGATGCATTTGCTTATATCAAGTCTAGCAACATTCATAATATGTGTGATATTACAACTGCTGGTGGGTATTTCTTCCGAGATAGCTCTCGCCGTGCACCTCACAACTGTTTTGTTACAACTGACAATATATTAAAATTCGCTGAAAGTAAAACTTATCAACTAAGTCCTTTGCCTGAATTGGCGTATGGGGATCTTGAGGAAGGTCGGCCTATTACTGCCCTAGAGTTGACCTATGGTACCGAAAAATACCCCAATAGTGTGAAGTGGGTCTATCAGGCTGAAGAAGATCAATTTTTACGATATCTCAACGGTGAAGTTTACCTGACCGCTGCCGACGATGAAATTTGGGCAGACAATATCATCATAATCGAAGCTGCAACCAAAACGATTACCGTTCCCGTTGATGGAGAAGAAAGCGAAATCAACCTGATTGGCAGTGGCAACGCATATTTCGTGCGTAATGGGATGCTTTATGAAGGAACATGGGAGAAGCCAAGTCGTAACGAGCATTTCAGTTACGCTCTTAGCGATGGTAGCCCATGGTTATATACGGAGGGAAATGTCTGGATTCAGCAGATTGATTCGATCAGCGAGGATTTTTCAATAATTGAGCCGATAATCGAGAATTAGCAAACTGGGAAGGGGAGGTGGAATAGTGAGCATGGCGAATGATACACGGAAATTGCGCGATAAATTGCGCATTAGGAGAAAAAAACAGGGTTTAACTCAACAGGAAATTGCGGATTATTTGGGGATATCGCGTAGCTTTTACGGCCTAATTGAAGCGGGGAGTCGGGAACCATCCTTAATGCTAGCTTTTAAGATTGCCCATTTTTTTAACACCACCATTGAAGAGCTTTTTTATCATAGTTATTGGACAGACTTTCTAGCGAGTCGTGCTTTGCGTGAAAAAGATGTCTATAATCCCCGTCGCTTATAATGGAGAATCCGATTATTCATGGTTTTCCACCCATCATTAATTCTGTTTCTGAGATTTTAATCCTGGGTTCGATGCCAAGTCGTCGATCTCTTGAGTTAAATCAATACTATGCTTATCAGTACAATCAGTTCTGGCGGATTGCCTATGATCTTTTTCAGGAAAACAGATCCGATGACTATGATGAGCGATTGGTTTTCTTGCTTCAGCATAAAATTGCGCTATGGGATGTGTTTCAAGCCTGTCAACGCGAAGGTAGTCTTGATTCCCAAATTAAAGAGGCTGTTGTTAATAATTTTGAGTTGTTACACCAGCTCTATCCCAGAATAAGGGTGATTTTCTTCAATGGCAGCAAGGCTTACAATAGTTATGATCGCGAAGTCGGCGAACGTTTTTTGAAAAGAGAATACTTAATTAAACTGCCCTCAACAAGTCCAGCCTATACCTTGCCTTATCCTGAAAAGCTCAAAATCTGGAAAAAGATATTAGATTTTTATGTTATGATTTAAACCTTGGCCCTAGGGGAAAGGGAGGCAGTGATTAGAGAATTAATAGTCTGCATATATAAACACCGCGACTCGTTTTTTGAGCAACGGTGTTTTTTGATAGATTTAATTGCTTAAATTCGCACAAGATTACTTCTGATAGGTATTCCAATGAACGCGTTTCGCATCATAACGATCAATAAAATGGTTGGCATTGGCATCGGCAGGGTAACCAAAGGCGATTGTACAGAAGGGTACAACATGGTCTGGCAGATCGTATAGTTTACGAATAGCAGCCATCCGTTCTGGAATGGGCGTAACACCGATCCAGGTGCTGCCTAACCCCAAGTCTGTAGCCATCAAGAGCATGTTCTGTACACAAGCACCCATGTCTTGTTCCCACATGCGTTGTGCCCGGAGGTCAGTCATGTTTCCTAAAACCACGAGTGCAAATCCACAGTCTGCAAGAAAAGAACCATATGGATTTACTTCCTTCAGAGCAAGCAGCTGATCTCGATCAGTAACTACAATAAACTCCCACGGTTGCTGGTTAACTGCAGAGGGGGCTTGCATGCCAGCACGCAGGATTTGCTCAATTTTTTCTTGTTCCACGGGGTGGTTTTTGAATTTGCGCACACTGCGGCGCGTAAAAATACTGTTCATATTAAGTCACCTTTCTTATTGATTGAGTTTTTTGAGTAAGTAGGCCATATTCTGTCCGATATCTTGCATATTGCGCAGACCTTCTGCGTCTTCAAGGCATTGACCAGGGGCACGTCCAATAGCAAAATTCCAATAGGTTGACCCGACGGTGAACATTCCAGTGATTCCAAAATAGGTGTTAATCGTATGATAGGCAGGCAATGCCCCACCGCGACGCACAGCTAACACAGCTGCTCCAGGCTTGTGTTTCATTGACTTTGAGACGCCAGGGCTATAGAAAAGGCGGTCTAGCACACTCTTAGTTTGGCCACTAACACCCGCATAATAGACAGGAGTGCCAATTAATAAGCCATCAGCATCCCGCACTTTTCGTTGCAGATCGGCAAATCCGTCCTGAATGATGCAGAGCCCATCTTGAGAAGTGCGACAGCCTCCACACGCGATACAGCCTGAGTAATTTGGTTTGGCAATATTAATAATTTCAGTATCGAATCCTTCTTTGTGCAGTTCTGAACAAACAACCTGTAGCAGTTGTCCGGTATTATTATCGGGACGAGGACTCCCATTGAGCGCAATGACTTTCATTTAGAAAACTCCTTTAGTTTAATACTTTGATTGTAAGTGATATCAAGAAATATCGCAAATAAATGTATTCTCAGTAGCAGGGCAAGACTAGGGTATAAACTGTTCTTTGAGTCTGGAATAGCATTCCCTATTGGGCTTTAATCGCTTATAATACAATTATTAGGTTCAGAAAGTTGGTTATGATGAAGAGAGTCATAGGGATTGATTTAGGTGGTACAAAAATAAATACAGTTGTGACGGATGAAAACGGCAACGAAATTTTCTGGAGAACGAGCCAAACACCTCAGTATGGGGTGGTGGAGGCACTAATAGAGGCGTTTGAATTGGCGCTACCTTTTTGTAAGGATTGCACCACAGCACTTGGGATTGGATCTCCGGGATATGTCAATAGCCGTGATGGTCGGATTCTCTATTCCAGCGGTGTAATTCAGGATTGGATCGATATCCCCTTGAAAGAGATTCTCGAGGAACATTTTGCGCTACCAGTCATTGTTGAGAATGATGCTAACGTTGCGGCGATCGGTGAGGGATGGCTGGGGGCAGCTTGTAATCTATCTGATTATTTTGTTTTAACGTTAGGAACAGGGGTGGGAGGAGCCTTTGTCAGTCAGGAACTAGGCCTTCTGCACGGTTCAAGTTGGCGAGGTGGTGAAGTCGGTCATGCCATCCTCTATCCACAGGGGCGTCTTTGCCAGTGTGGCCAAAAAGGATGTGTTGAACAGTATCTGTCGGGTACCGCATTAGCTCAGCGTTATAGCGCGTTAGGCGGATCAGCTAGACAGGCGGTTGAGGTGTTTGAGGCAGTGGCTAGAGGAGAAAAACGAGCATGTAGGGTGCGCGATGAATTCACAAGAGATTTAGCCATTCTATTGGTGAATTTGCAGCAGATTCTTGACCCCACATGTTTTATTATCGGTGGTGGGTTAGTTCACGCCCACCAGCTTTGGTGGCACAACTTGGTGGAGGCCTTAACTCAATTAGGCAACAATGGCACTGAAATTTCTATTAAACCTGCCCTCTTAGGCAATAAAGCAGGGGCCTATGGAGCGGCTCGCTTAGCACTCCAACTTCTGGAGGAAAAAAATGAAAGCGATTATTAATGCTCAGATTGTGCTGGTGTCAGAGGTCATAACAAGAGGATGGCTGGTCTACGATACCCGAATTATCGATTACGGTAGTGGACAATTACCAGAACAGTATCAGGATATTGATGTGATTGATGCCGATCAGCAGTGGCTTGTCCCCGGGTTTATGGATGTGCATATCCATGGGGGTATGGGCGTCGATGTTTTAAATGCTGATGTGGCAATGTTGCAGCATTTAGGGCAATCCTTAGTGATCCATGGAACGACAAGTTACTTGGCGACAACCGTAACGGGTCCCTGGGGCCAAATTCATAGTGCCCTAAATACAATACGTGAAGTGATGGCTACCCCTACAGAAGGAGCCAGACTGCTCGGAGCCCATTTAGAGGGTCCTTTTATCAGCCATGAAAAAAAAGGAGCTCACAATGCAGCCTATATTTGTCCGCCAAATAAAGAGTGTCTAGCAGATTATTGGGATATTCTAAAGATCATCACCTATGCTCCTGAAGTCGATGAAAACCAGCAATTTATCCAATACATGACGCAAAATCACCCAGAGATTGTGATGTCCGCGGGGCATTCAAAAGCAGATTATCCAATGACACAGCTGGCCATTAAGAATGGTTTACGTTCTGCTACTCATTTTTTTAACGGGCTACCGCAACTCCATCATCGCAATCTAAATATTACGAGTGCTCTGTTAGCGGCTAATGTTTATTACGAATTGATTGCCGATAACATTCATGTTAATCCCTACTGGTATGCGATGCTGGCGAAGATTAAAGGCTTCGATAAACTCGTGCTCATTACGGATGCCATTAGTGCAACGGGTCTGGGCGAAGGTGCGTATACCCTTGGGGGATTACAAGTAGAGGTCAGAGAGGATCAAGCGCGACTGGTATCGAATGGCTCATTGGCGGGAAGTGTTTTAACACTAAATCGCGCATTAGCGAATATTCATCAATATACAGACATTAATTTGCCAGAGTTAATACGCTTAGCAACGCTTAACCCAGCGCGTCTACTCGGGATTGATGCAGAGTATGGGAGTATAGAACGCCAAAAAATCGCGGATTTAGTGGTTTGCGACGAACATATGAATGTGAAACGGACAATCATCGCTGGGAAAACCGTTTTCACCAAGCTAATATAGCTGATTAGTCTTGAATTGTTTGTTGAAATAATGTAGGATATTGCAAATTGTTGCGGTATAATCAAGGTGTTGTTCCTTTATAAACTAATAAGTAGATTAGGCGTGATATTATGAGTAATAAGTGCATATTAGAAGCTTGTGTTGATTCATTTGAATCGGCATGCATTGCTGTAAGTGCTGGGGCATCTCGTTTAGAGTTGTGTACGGAATTAAGCGTCGGAGGTCTTACCCCTTCGATGGGCTTAATTGATCAGGTACAAACAATTCCGGATATTCAACTACATGTACTGATTAGACCACGAAGCGGCGACTTTTGTTATTGTGACAGTGAAATTGAAGTCATGATTAGAGATATTGAGTTTGCTAAAGCGGCAGGGGTGGATGGTGTTGTTTACGGGGCGCTTACAGAAAACAGAAATATAGACTTGATGACTATGCAGCATCTTTATCAGGCAGCTGGAGTCCTCAATTCGACTTTCCATCGTGCTTTTGATCTGGTGGTTGATCCTTTGAAGGCGCTGGAAGAACTGATTGATTTAGGAATAAATCGGGTTCTGACTTCTGGTTTAGCACCAACGGCATGGCTGGGTCGAGAGTTACTTGCCGAGTTGAATAGGCAGGCGGATGGCCGCATTATCATTTTGCCGGGTGGTGGAATTAATGCCCAAAATGTGGGTCAAATTATGCGAGAAACGGGCGTATCGGAAATCCACGCTTCGGGCAGAAGCCCTGTCATTGGTCAGAATCAACTGGATCCGGCCTTGGGCTTTGGTGGTGATCTGCGCTATGTTGCTGATAAGAAAAAGCTACAAGCAATCGTTAGGGAGATGCGCATAACAAGAGATCAAGGGGAGATGAGCAAATGAATAAAATGATTTTTGTAATTGATGATGACGACAATATTCGACAGTTAATCGCGAAGTTTCTAGAATCTGAAGGCTTTCAAGTGAAAGAATTTGCCAGTGCAGCAGGTGTTTTGACGGCAATGCAGATGAACCCACCGGACTGTATCGTCTTAGATGTGATGATGCCTGGGGAGAGTGGACTCGATCTCTGCCGTGAAATCCGCAATTCATTTAACACACCCATTATATTTGTATCGGCTAAGAGTGAAGAAATTGATCGAATACTGGGTATTGAGCTTGGCGGTGATGACTATTTAATCAAACCATTTAGCCCACGTGAATTGGTCGTTAGGGTTAAAGCCTTGTTGAGACGTAGCAATCGCGAAACGACCAGCATCAATACGAATAAATGGGTATTCGGCAACGTCACGGTGGATATTGATGCACGTCTACTACTAATTAATGGCCAAGCGATTACGCTAACCAACAAGGAATATGAACTCCTGCTGTATTTTCTTGAGCATGCTAATAAAGCAATGTCCCGTGAACAGATTGTCGATGCCATTTGGGGATATGATTATATTGGTGAAATGCGATCGGTAGACGATTTGGTCAGACGATTACGCAAGAAATTACATCATGATCAAGCTACTATAGAGATCGAAACGGTATGGGGTTATGGATACAAACTCAAAGAAAACTAAGCAATCAATTGCCTTAAGGCTGACCGTTGTTCAAATCGTTGTTATTCTGGTTGTGGGGATCTCGGTACTTCTCACCTCATCGATGTTAATGAATGACTATATTTTAGAGGATAATTATCAGGAGCTTGAAATTCTAGGAAGCGGAATCGCCAGCGTCATTCAAAACTCGGATATTCAAAATCTAGATTTGATACGGGTGATGACAGACAACATTGGGACGCAAAAAGATTCAACAGAAGTCATCGTTGTCGATTATCAGTTCAATACCGTTTTCTCAACGAATTTCGAACTCGCTCAAAATGGGCAACAAATAAACGAGACTCTGAAGGAACTAGTGTTGACCGTTAAAAGACGAAATGTATATTTAGGATACCTGTCCGTTGTCATTCCTGTTAGGCATATCACCGGCGCGACTGCTGGCTATATTATTGCCTTAAATTCGCGCGATGAATTCACTGCAATGCGGAATTATATTATTGTCATGTTACTGAGAATGATTATGATTGCGATTCTAATCGGGGTTCTGTTTTCAGGGTATTTATTGCGCCGCATCATTGAGCCGCTTCAAAAGTTAGAAAATCGGATCAGGCAAGTATCCAGCGGTGATTTTGCTGGAGAATTAGAGATTGATAGTGATGATGAGATCGGGGATGTGACACGGGCCTTTAATAAAATGAGCCAACGTCTCGTGCGCTATAACCAAGGGCAACAGCGCTTCATCCAAAACGCCTCTCATGAACTCAAAAGTCCTTTGATGAATATTCAGGGTTATGCAGAAGGGCTGCAAGAGGGTATTTTTGATGAAGAAGAAAAAAACAAAGCATTGGACGTTATTGTGTCTGAGACGCAACGGCTTAAGAATGTGGTTGAGGAATTGATGTATATTAGTCGGATCGATGATACAGGCATAAAACTGAAATACAGTGATGTCAAGGTCGTAAATTTGGTTAATGATGCTATTAGAACCGTATATACCCGCATTCATCATCACAATATAACCTTAGAAGTTAATGTAGATGAGGAATTGAAAATCAAGGGTGATTATAATCATCTGGTGCGTGCGATTGCCAATATCCTAGACAATTCGGTACGCTATGCCAGTTCCAATATTACAGTTGTCGCATCTGAACAGCCCAACTGTGTGGAGATTGTAATTATCGATGATGGCAAGGGATTCGATGAACAAGACTTGCCAAAGATCTTTGAGCGATTCTACAAGGGCAAACGCGGGAACACTGGCTTGGGAATGGCAATCGTTGCCGACATAGTAGAGCGCCATGGTGGGGTTATTGAAGCTTATAATGAACCCGGTGCTGGTGCTGCAATTGTCATGAAGTTGCCTAAGAAACCACCGCGCTAATCATCCTACAATGGTCAATCAGATGATGACGATTCATGATTGATGCGTCTTTTACCGAGTAGACTGATCACCAAGCTGATCCAAGCGCCGCCTGCAATAATACCGCCAAGCACATCGGTCAAGTAGTGGACATTCAGTACGACACGACTGATGGCGATGAGGCTGATTACCAGTGTCGGTAGGATTAGAACTAAACAGCGAATCAGAAGAGGATTAAGGTGTAAGCTTTGATCCTCTTTTTGATCGATTAAGTGATAAGATAGGAGCATTAGTGCCATATAAAAAACCGTTCCGGTCATTGCATGTCCACTGGGGAAGCTATAGCCAGAGGCTTCAACAAAATGAGGGAAGATCGGACGAGGCCGTTGGATGATATTCTTAATGGCTAGGTTGAGCATCGCACTTCCGCCAACACTTGTAAGTATGAATAGGCGAATTGGAGCTGCAGAACAGTGGTGGCGCGTGAGCCAAATAACGAGGAGAACCCCTAATGTAATGGTTGAAGTGTTCGCTAGTTTCGTAATTAATTTAAATAGAGAGCGCGCGAATAGGGGAAAAGTCTCAACTAGGTTGCGGTTAAAAGACGGGTCCCAGATGAAAGTGGCGTCTACTAGTATCAGATAGGTGAGGATGGCAAACATAATCGACAAGATGATGGAGAGTGCGAAAAACGGGTGTGATTTCATAAATAATCTCCTTCAAGTCCTATTTCTGATAAAATCTTATTGGTATCCAATATTATAGAGGATTATACATAGCACATCAAGAATACTACACTATAATAAGAGGAGGTGTTCCATTGAACAGCCAATTAAAATTCGATACCTATTACAAATATGCTGAATTGACAGCTGCCTTAGAACAACTTAGCACTGATTTTTCTGAGCTATGTCAAATGGGGAGTATTGGCCAGTCCTATGAAAAGCGTGACGTTTGGTATTTGACAATTACGTCGAGTATGGATAGAGAGGCCGCAGATAAACCGGCGATCTATATTGATGGCAATACGCATGCGGGAGAAGTTACGGGATCTATGACGGCGCTCTATACCGCAAACTACCTACTTCAGAACTACGGTAAAGACCCCAAAATAACACGATTGGTCGATAATTATACGTTTTATATTATTCCACGTGTCAACCCAGATGGAGCCGAATTGTATCTGACGACTCCCAATACCCTCCGAAGCAGTGTGCGGGTTTGGCCGGATGAGAAAATAAGTGAATTGCCAGGGCTACATCGCGAAGATATTGATGGTGATGGCTATATACTAAATATGCGCGTAAGAGATGACGCACGGGGTGCTTGGAAGATAAGCGCAAAAGATGCACGGATGATGGAAGCTCGCAAAATGGATGATGTCGAAGGCGCCTATTATCACATTTATCCTGAGGGTTTCATTAAAGACACGAACGAAGAGCCTTTTGTCGTTCAGCCTGTCCCTTGGGGTCTAGATCTGAACCGCAATTATCCGTCTGAGTGGAACCCCAACATCAAAGGTGGAGGGGATTATCCAACCTCTGAGCCAGAAATTAAAAATGTCGTTGATTTTATCCTTAGTCATAAAAACATTGGCGCCCTAGAAGCTTTACATACCTCAGGAGGTATTCTATTCCGATCGCCTTACGTCATAACAGAGGCAGAGATGGATCAAGGGGATTTACAGTTACTCAAGACAATTGGGCAGCGGGGGTTTGAACTGACGGGTTATCCAGATGTCCCAAGTACCGGAGGCGTATTCGCCGCCACGATCGTTGACTGGGCTTATGAGCATAATGGTATACCGGGCTTTACCCCAGAATTATGGGACATGTATGGTCGTGCGGGAGCCAAGCTTGATTGGCACGCGGCGCGGGCATTGACCCCACAGGAAGCACTAGAACGGGAACTCAAGTTGTTCGAATGGAATGATCGTGAGCTATTTGGCAAAGGATTCTTCAATTGGCGTCAATACGACCATCCTCAGCTCGGTGAAGTCGAAATTGGCGGATGGAATCCTAAATTTGTCAAGCAGAATCCACCGCATCAGCTGTTAGAGCAGGAGTGCCATAAGATGTGTCAGTTCCTCTTGGCCCACACCTTAGCACTGCCACGGATTGCCATTGAAGATGTGCAAGTTACCCGTATCGAAGACCAGATTTTCAAGGTATCCGCATTGATTGCTAATCATGGCTTTCTCCCGACGAACCTTTCTAACAAAGGGAAGGCGATTAAAGTGATTTCACCTGATGAAGTGATATTAGAGTTGGCAGAAGGAACGAAATTGCTGATGGGCAATGATAAGATAAAGATTGGTTTCCTAGAGGGCTATTATCAATCGCAGCAAAAACGCGACCAAACCCCTGCCAGTTCTTGTTACCGAGCTGACTTCGTGATTCAGGCCCCTCAAGGATCAGTTGTTGTCATAAAAGCCATTTCGCAAAAGGGCGGAAGCGTCTCGCAAGAAATTACTTTATCTTAAATCGATTGTAACTAGCAAGAGCAGACCAGCGGTCTGCTCTTCGATTATGTAAGTATTTAGGTGGTTTGGGGTTCAAAGGGTTTAACTCGTTAATTTGCGGTGTTGGATGGTCGGTGAATTCATATTGAGCGCCTCAAATTGATAACCGAGCTCAGTGAGCTGATCAATAATTGCAGGGAGTGCAGCGACAGTATTGACTTTAGATTCACGGTCATGAAGTAAAATAACCGCACAATCCTGCTTTAGCGCTCCCGTAACCACATTATTGACGATTTGTTCGGGGGATTGAACGATTGAAAGGCTGTCTTTACCATCAACGTTCCAGTCAAAATACTGATAGCCTTCTGTAAATAAGCGGCGAATGATTGCGTTACGAACGGGAGCCGTTAAGCTACTGGAGGACGAGCCACCCGGGAAACGGATCAAACGAGGACGAACACCCGTTGCCGTATAGAGTAATTCGTCAAGGCGATAAACATCTTCCATGAAGGCATCTGCTGAGGCGTAAATATTGGGATAATAATGCGAATAAGTATGATTGCCAATGACATGACCCGCATCTTGGATGGCTTTGTAAAGTGCGATGGCTTCGGCATCGTTGTGCCCATTGACAAAGAAGGTCGCTTTGATCTGATGTTCGGCTAGTATATCTAGAATTTGATAGGTTAATTCGCTGGGACCATCGTCAAATGTCAGATAGGCTGTTTTCCTTGCAGGGGCAGGCACTTCGTCCCCATTTAGACGGTCAATAATCTTGCTTAAGTCAGCTATTTCTTGATTTAATGAATCAATTTGATCACGCTGACTAGCTACGATTTCCTCTGAGGCCGTTAGAGAATCTTCAGCTTCGGAAATCTGTTCTTGAAGCTGATTAATAGATGCTTCTAGAGCCGTTATTCTCGCTAAAAGATCCGCTTGCTGTTCTTCAACATAGGTGCGGATTGCGATAAACGAAAAGATGCTTAGTACAATAAGCAGTACGATTATACCGCCTATAAGCTTTCGTGAAATCTTCATAATCTTGGTCCTACTTTCTAACTGAGAACAAAGTATTTCTGCAGATAGTATACCTGAAAGTGAACACATTTCATAGTATTATGCCTTAAATGTTGTCTATTTGTATTCAGATATCGGCTTCAGAGGGTCATCATTTTACATGGTTGAAAGCCCAATATAATAGGCATGTGGACAAAAATTTCGTAAAAAGCAAAAATCTTAGTGTAATTCATGTGTCTTTCGACTATAATAAATTCTTGAGTGGCCACTTTACTCCCTTGGTGTATTGCTAATAAATGATTTTGTTCAATTCAACATTGTATTGGTGTTTAGTTTTATAAGACATGGATATGGTTGTTGTGAGCGGGTGTCATGAGCATTTTTGAATAGGTTTGAGGAGTGTTTCGATGTTAAATATATCATCAATGATTATGAGTATGATTGCTGGGTTAGGCTTGTTCATCTATGGTATGCAATTAATGGCTGGTGCTTTACAGAAAGCCGCTGGCGATCGAATGCGTCGTTTACTGGATGTTTTAACATCTAATACTTTCTTTGCTGTTATTGTGGGTACAGTCGTGACCGCGATTGTTCAGAGTTCTAGTGCCACTAGTGTTATGGTAATTGGTTTTGTGAATGCTGGGCTCATGACTCTACGGCAAGCTGTAGGTGTTATTCTTGGAGCCAATATTGGTACGACAGTCACCACTCAAATGGTTTCATTCCACCTGACTCAGTATGCCCCGATTGCGATTGGTATCGGCGTGATCATGCTGATGTTTGGTAAAAAGAAAAGCACCAAAGATATCGGCGAAATTTTCTTAGGCTTTGGTATTCTATTCTTTGGTATGTCAACGATGAGTGTCGCCATGAAGCCCCTGCGCACTTTCCAACCTTTTATCAATCTAATGACGAGTGTCGCACAACAGCCATTGCTAGGCGTTCTAATAGGAGCTGGGTTTACTGCAGTTATCCAAAGTTCGAGTGCTACAACCGCTATTGTTGTAGCCTTAGCGACTCAGGGCTTAGTGGATTTACCAAGTGCAATACCTTTGATTCTTGGGAGCAATATTGGCACGACAATTACAGCACTTTTAGCTTCCATTAATACGACGCTTGCATCGAGGCGTACGGCTATCGCACACACAATTATCAAGTTTGGTGGCGTAATATTATGTCTGTTTGTATTAAAACCTTTTACTGCATTAGCGCTCGCTACCCACACGGATACCGCTCGGCAAATTGCGAATGCCCATACCATTTTCAATGTCGCAAACACCTTAATCCTTATGCCGTTTATCAATCAGTTTGTTCATTTCATTGAAAGCATCGTACCCGATCGTGATGAGGGTGAGGGTGCCGTAGAAGACGAAGCGGGTGCCATTTATCTTGATCAGATGCTACTTACAAATCCCTCTATTGCCCTTGGTCAGGCTACGCTTGAGATTGAACGCATGGGTAACTTGGCAATCAATATGTTAGATGATACTCAAAAAGCTTTTGAAACGAATGATGAGTATTTAATCAAGAAAGCGCTCAATGCAGAGCTTCTGATTAATCAATTAAATGGTGAGATTATTAGTTATCTGGTTGGTATTTCTCAGAGTAGTTTGACGCGAGAGCAATCTATGCGTCTAAACTATCTATTTGAATCTGTGAATGATATCGAGCGCATAGGGGATCATGCCGAGAATATCTGTGAGCAAGCTCAATATAAGATGGATCATAACCTGCCCTTCTCAGACACCGCAATGGAAGAACTTACCGAGATGTATGGCATTATCCGAGTGATGATTCGAGATGCTCTCGTTGTCCTTAAAAAGAAGAACGAACCTCTCATGCAGAAAGTGAAAGAGAGTGAAATGTTAATTGATCGTTTAGAGGCGGAACATCGCCACAGTCACATTACACGACTCAGTGAAGGTTCCTGTCATCCTAAATCGGGGATTGTTTATCTTGATGTATTGGGCAACTTCGA
>CAZVAO010000042.1:0-3067 GCA_964625175.1 uncultured Clostridiaceae bacterium | reverse complement strand
GGGGCCACAAAATATTTAGTTGCCGCTTAAAGACTATTTAGAGATCGTATTTAGTTGCATGATCATACGATCTTCGACACTAAGATGTTTCTACTTACTTGCTTCTGTGTTATTATTAGCAGGAGCAATCCTACTTTATGTAAGGAATATTTTTGCTTTAATATTTTAATACCGAAGACCTCACAAGGGACTTGCTTTTTCCATCAACTTCACTTCACCAACAAGCCTAACAACACCAATAATCTTAGTGTACATAATGGCTAATTCAGTAAAAATAAATTATGAGTGGCTGTTTTATTAGGTAAAAGGATGAAGAGCTATTATTCAATTCGATTGGTGCCATTAAATGTGCAATCAATCCATTGAAAAGGGGTTTGTTGATTTGTTGAGATGATCACCTAGTATGAATTTGAGAGGAGCACTGATATGGATATACCTTCTATCGTTTTAAGTATGATTGCGGGTTTGGGTTTGTTTATTTATGGGATGCAATTAATGGCGGGTGGTTTACAGAAGGCTGCGGGTGATCGGATGCGACGCTTATTAGAGATTCTAACGTCGAATGCCATATTTGCAGTTCTAGTCGGTACAGTTGTGACCGCGATTGTCCAGAGTTCTAGTGCATCTACTGTCATGGTTATTGGTTTTGTAAACGCCAGTTTAATGACATTGCGGCAAGCGGTCGGGGTAATCTTAGGGGCAAATATTGGTACGACCGTTACAACCCAAATGGTCTCATTCAAGCTGACCCAGTATGCGCCAATTGCAATTGGCATCGGCGTCATCATGTTGATGTTCGGTAAAAAGAAGAGCACAAAAGATGTGGGTGAAATTTTCTTGGGATTTGGCATTCTGTTCTTTGGAATGTCTACCATGAGTACCGCTATGAAGCCGCTTAGGACTTTTCAACCTTTTATCGATTTAATGGGAAGTGTGGCCATGCACCCCATTTTGGGTGTCTTAATTGGTGCAGGCTTTACGGCTATTATTCAAAGTTCCAGTGCCACGACGGCCATTGTGGTCGCTTTAGCAACACAAGGTTTAGTAGATTTACCCATGGCCTTGCCCTTGATCCTTGGGAGTAATATTGGAACGACCGTCACAGCGCTGTTAGCATCGATCAACACGACGCTTGCCTCAAGACGCGCAGCTATTGCTCATGCGATTTTCAACATCGGTGGCGTGTTACTATTTCTGATTTTTTTAAGGCCTTTTGCGACCTTTGCAATGTCTACAAATCTGGATCCTGCACGACAAATCGCAAATGCCCATACCATTTTCAATATCATTAACACCTTGCTCGTTCTGCCATTCATTAATCAGTTTGTACATTTCATTGAAATTCTTGTACCGGACAAGGGTGGCGAAGCGGAGCGAGAGGTCATGGGAGCGCTCTATCTCGATTCTAAATTACTCAGTAACCCTTCTATTGCATTAGGACAGGCGACCTTAGAGATTGAGAGAATGGGAAATTTAGCGATTGATATGCTGGCCGATACCCAGAAAGCTTTTGAGACAAACGATGAGAATCTAATACAGAAAGCATTAGGCACGGAAACCTTAATTAACACACTTAATGGGGAGATTATTGGATACTTAGTGGGTATTTCTCAGAGCAGTTTGACAACGGATCAGTCAAAGCGGTTAAATTACCTTTTCGAGTCCGTCAATGATATTGAGCGAATAGGTGATCATGCTGAGAATATCTGTGAACAAGCTCAGTATAAGATGGATCACAAACTCCCATTCTCAGATACTGCGATGGAAGAGCTTACAGAGATGTATGGTATTATCCGAGTGATGATTCAAGATGCTCTGGTCGTTCTTAAGCATAAGAACGAGCCACTTATGCAGAAAGTTAAAGAGAGTGAAGCATTAATTGATCGCTTGGAAGCCGAACACCGCCACAGTCACATCACACGACTCAGTGAAGGTTCCTGTCATCCTAAATCAGGGATTGTATACCTTGATGTTTTGGGGAATTTTGAGCGCATCGCCGATCATGCCAATAACGTTTGTGTTAAGAATAACATGCAAAGAACAATCGGATCGTAGGCGTATTACGTTTTAGATAGTCTAAATTACACAAAGGAGAGCCGATCATGGGATCCGCTCTCCTTTCGAATTTTAAATCACGTCTATGCCTTGATTACCCATATTTCTTTTTGCGGTGCTGTTAGCATTTTGCAACCATCAGCCGTGACATAGACATTCTCTTCTTGGGATACATAGCCACGCGAGGTGCGAATGCCAAATTCCAAAGTGTAGACCTGCCCTTCGATGACGGGTTGAAATGCACGATCTCCGTAACGTTCCAACCGCGGTCCTAATAGGTCGCCACCATCATGAGCCCATATTCCGACCTGGTGACCTAGTGCATGTTCATACTCAGGTAGAAAAATCTCTTCAAAATTGGTTTTATTTGTATTAGGGTTAGTAGATCAATGTAGAGAGTTGTCTTATGCTGAAAAAAAATTGTAAATTTGGGGTGATTTTCAGGGGTGACATTAAACTTTTGTCAACCAGTTTTGAGAGCTAAACACGCTGAAATTCTTTGATAAAACAACACATATAAGAATTAATTTATAAAAAATATGAAAAATAAGGATAAATAAAAATGTATGGACAAAAGGTAATAAATAGAGTATTTTGGTAATAATAATGCCATAAGTCATATATCACTATTGATATTTCCACAATTCATTGTGGGTAGGGGCGTTCTATGTAAAAAGGAGATGTTTATAATGGGGGAAAAAGGTCTAGATTCGGTTTAACTATGCTAATAGTAATTGCCACCATGCTGTCAGTGATGCCGGCCTTTGCAGAAATGGACACTACCACGTATGAAACTGGTGTTGACTTAGTAGTCTATGATGAAGATTTTCTTACTGCATATTGTGATAATAATGGATCATCAACTGGATCTGAGGATGTATTATGGAGCAGTCAGACAGCACCGGATTGGTTGTTACCAACGAGTACGACGAACTGGGCCGGGTAACTGCTGTGACGACATCACGGATAAGTTCTTTCAGACATCCGGACATGAGGAGTTTCTTCGATCTGC